>JAUVOS010000244.1 GCA_030599055.1 Lutibacter sp. | reverse complement strand
TACAGGGGAAACAAGTATTTAATACGACAATTGATATTGATCAAGTTGGAAAAGCTGTTGCTATCAATTTAGAAAGTGGTATTTATATATTAAAATTTAATACTGACGGATTTACAGCAACTAAAAAGATTATTATTGAATAATGAATTTGCTTTAAGAACAAAAAAGGCTGTCTGAATAGACAGCCTTTTTTTTAATAACTTACTTTTTAAATCACTTAACTGCTTTAACCAACTCAATTTTATCCTTTTCTGTTTTAGCCGTAAAAATACCATAGTTAATTAACAAATTATTTCCTTCAATACGTTCTATTGTCCCCTGTGCTCTACCATCAATCAAACGTACGGTATCACCTACTTTATATGTGTAAGTTGATTTTTTATTTAATGAAATAACCGCTTCTTTTTTCTTTTGTTCTCTTACCTTTTTTACTGCATGAAGCACTTCTTTTTCAGTTTGCTTTAGCTTTTGTTGTTGCTTTATATTTTGATTTTTTTTAACTTCCTTCTGTTTTTTTGTTCGCTTCTTTGGTGGATTCTTTTTGGTATATTTAATTCTTTCCGCTTGAACCCATTTTAGAAAATCTGTATTTAATTGCTTTTTGTTATTGGTTTGGAAATATTTGTTAAGTAGGTCATTAATTTCTCTACCGTACTGTAACATTTTTTTGTTGCTATCATATAAAACCTGAAATTCTTCTAACTTACTTTGAATTCTTTTTTGTTTATTCGTTAATTCCTGTGTTTTTTCGTTAGCTATATCTTGTTCTTTATCAAGAGATAAGGTTTTTCTTTGTAGCTTATTTCTTTCTGTCTGTAAATTAGAAATCGTTTTATCTAATCTTATTTTGGAACGAGAAACTCTTTTCTTTGCTTTGTTTATCAAGCTATAGGGTATTCCGTTTTGACGTGCCACTTCAAAAGTAAACGAACTGCCTGCTTGACCTGTAACTAATTCAAATAAAGGCTTATAGCTTCGTTTATCAAATTGCATATTGGCATTTGTTGCAAATTCTAATTCATCAGCTAAAGCTTTTAAATTGGCATAATGTGTTGTTATCACTCCAAAAGCTTTTTTATTGTAAAATTCCTCTAAAAAAACTTCTGCAAGAGCACCTCCTAATTCCGGATCACTACCCGTTCCAAATTCGTCAATCAAAAAAAGGGTCTTATCATCACATCTTCGTAAGAAATAACGCATATTTTTTAAACGATAACTATACGTACTTAATTGATTCTCTATGGATTGATTATCGCCAATATCCGTGAGTATGGTCCTAAAAAAGGACAACTCACTTTTTTCATGTACAGGAATTAACAGACCACTTTGCAACATTACCTGTAGCAAGCCTATCGTTTTCAATGCGATACTCTTTCCTCCGGCATTAGGCCCAGAAATCACTATTATTTGCTGTTGCTCATTCAGCTCAATATTCTGCGGGATTGTTGGTATATTTTTCTCGTTATTCTGTAGCCAAAGTACAGGATGGAATGCTTCCCTTAAATAAATTCGCTTGCTAGTTGTAATTTTAGGTAAAACCGCCTGTATTTCTACTGCATATTTTGCTTTTGCTGCAGTAACATCTAACGAAACAAGATAATCTTGATAGCGTATCAAAGCATCTCGAAAAGGTCGTAAACTATCTGTTAAGTCTTTGAGTATTTTAATAATTTCCTCCCTTTCTTCATATTCCAAGCCTTGAAGTTCACGTTGATATTTAAGAGTAGCTTGTGGAGCTACAAACACAATACTTCCAGTCTTAGAGCTGCCTAACAAGGAACCGCTCACCTTTTTTCGGTGCATGGCTTGTACTGCCAATACGCGTTTTCCTTCTACAACAGATTCTTTTATCGCATCCAAATAACCTAAATTTTGATACCGCTTTAAAGCCCGATTAAAACTGATTCCTATCTGTCCTGAAATCTTGCTTATTCCCACTCTAATTTCTTGTAATACCGGTGAAGCTTTATCAGATACTTCAGCATATTTTGTAATCTTGGAGTTAATGAATTCGCGTATGTCATCAGCTATTGGAATACGCTTTGAAACTTCTTGTAAAACGGGGTAGAGATCTTTGAATTTCTTTAAAAATTTTGCCAAATCTTTTAACATCTGAATATTTGCAGATACTTCTATCAAAGCCTTTGGTTCTACAAAAGTATTTTCAATTCCCAAAAGATGGATTACTTTGTTCACATCATAGAATGAATGGTTGGGAATTCGATTTTGATTCTCAAAAGAGGACACATATTCAGCTACCTTCTTTAAAGAATGTACACACAAAGAAACATCTGAAAAAGGGTGAATATTTTGTATTTCAGCTATTCCTAAATCAGATAGTGCATGAGTTTTAACTTGATCTAAAACCAAGTGAAACTCTAAATCCGTACGTGTTTTCTCTGTTATGGACATTATTGTGATGCGTCATTAAGACGTGATATAGCAAAACAAATTCAAATCAAGAATCTATTTGCATTAAACTCCTTCAATAAGTTTACAAATAAACAAATAAACCTAAAAACAAATACACATTTTGTTGTATTTTCGTTTTTTCTTAATCAATTAGTCTAATGAACATTCAAATAGAAACAGGCTGGAAAGAGGCTTTAAACTCTGAGTTTACAAAAGCCTATTTTAAAGAATTAGTTAAATTCATTAAAAATGAATACCAGCAGAACACCTGTTATCCTCAAGGAAAAAATATTTTTGCAGCTTTTGACAGTTGCCCTTTAGACAAGCTCAAAGTCGTTATTATTGGACAAGACCCCTATCATGGAGAAGGGCAGGCAAATGGTTTGTGTTTTTCAGTTCACGAAGGTATTCCTCATCCACCATCTTTAATCAATATCTTTAAAGAATTAAAAACAGATACTGGAAAAACTTATCCAAAAAGTGGCGATTTATCTCACTGGGCAAAACAAGGAGTTCTTTTAATAAATGCTACACTGACAGTAAGAGCACATCAAGCTGGCTCACACCAAAGAAAAGGCTGGGAAACTTTTACAGATGCTGTTATTCAATATGTATCCGAAAATAAAGAAAGTATCATTTTTTTACTTTGGGGAGGTTTTGCTAAAAATGTAGGAAAACATATTGACACTTC
>JAUVOS010000159.1 GCA_030599055.1 Lutibacter sp. | reverse complement strand
GATATCAAAGCTATTTTTTTCGGAGCCTATTTTTGAATAAAAGACAATATGCAATAAGAGATCACCCAATTCCTTTTTAATTTCATCTAAATCTTTATCTAGTATTGCATCGCCCAATTCATAAGTTTCCTCAATGGTCAAGTGTCGCAAAGTTTCCATGGTTTGCTCTTTGTCCCACGGACATTGCTCACGCAACTCGTCCATGATATTGAGCAATCTGTTAAAGGCTTTTAGCTGTGTTTTTCTATCGTTATTCCCTGGATTCATCTTTTGGATTTTCTTTTTCTTCCTCTTTTTCGGGTTCTATTGTAGTAAAGTCAAATTTATAATCAATCAAAAGGTTGTACCAAAGAATTATTTTTTTAATGTTTGATGTATAGACCCGTTCCGTATCGTAATCAGGTAAAATCTCACTAAAATAATCTGTTAATACTTTAGTATTCTCTTTATGGGAGATGGCTTTTTTACCATTTTCTTTTTTGTAGATAGTGTGCAAAACAGTAGGTAGCGGAATTTCTTCCGTAAAGGTAAATATGGCAATACTATCTAGTGCACTTATAGTATTAATTGTAAGAACAGGAAAACGTTTTCCATCACTTAATGATTCTACTATTACATTTTTTTTACCTGCTGATACTAATTCGTAAAGTCCGGGTTTGCCACTGATGGCTATTATTTTGTCTATGGTCATTTGTTTGTTTTTAGGTTAAATGCTTTGCGCTTTGTGCTTTACGCTTTGTGCTTTGTGCTTTACGCTTTGTGCTTTGCTTACGCTATAAACTGCATACTGCGTATCGCGTATCGCGTATCGCGTATCGCGTATCGCGTATCGCAAAAGTAAACAACCTAATCATACAATAAATACTTTGAGCGTATTTTTTTAAACTTTTCCAAATCCGGTAACCATGTTTTTCGAATATCCTGGTGTGTATAGCCCAATTCTATTTGATTTTGAAGTTTTTCTGTTCCCGCAAGTTTTGTAAAGAAAGGATAAAAAAAATCTTTTCTATTAGGATAAGCTGTATAAGCATTTAAAAGCCACTGTAAGTTGATTTTGTGTACAGCTACTTCCTGAAGGTTGAGTCCATAACAAGTTTTACCGATATGTTTGGGATGTTTTGCGCCTTCATTCGGTTGTGGAATAAATATAAAAGGAAAATCATTTTCAGGTAATTCAGGCGCGCCAAAAACTTGAAATTGTTTATCAGTACCACGTCCGCAACTAATGCTAGTTCCCTCAAAGAAACAAAGACTTGGGTATAACTCTATCGCTTTTGCATTGGGTAGGTTTGGGGAAGGTTTTACAGGTAAATTATAGCCTGTTTTGTGAGTGTAATTTTTAAGTGGAATTACTGTTAAATCGCATTTTAAGCCATTGTGTAACCAATTTTCTCCATTGATCATTTGGGCATATTCGCCAATAGTCATTCCATAAACAATAGGTACCGGATGCATTCCTACAAAAGAGTGGTGTTTATCCTCTAAAACAGGACCATCAATATAATGGGCATTTGGGTTGGGACGATCAAGTACAATAAGCTTTATATTGTTTTCAGCTGCTGCCTCCATCACGTAATGCAAAGTAGAAATATAGGTGTAGAAACGAACTCCAACATCTTGTAAATCAAACAAAATAATGTCGATTCCTTTGAGTTGTTCAGCTTTTGGTTTTTTATTACCTCCATATAAAGAAATAATAGGTAAACCTGTTGCGGTATCGATTCCACTTACAACAACTTCTCCAGCATCAGCTTTACCTCGAAAACCATGTTCAGGGCTAAAAACCTTCTTAAGATTTACTTTTAGAGATAATAATGTATCTACTACGTGTGTGTAATTGTTCATTATGGGCACTGAGCGGAGTCGAAGTGCTGAATTCCGAATTATAGAAGTCTGATTCCCCACAATAGCTACATTATTCTCTTTCAGTAGCGGTAAATATACATCAAGTTGAGAGGCGCCCACATAAAGATTAAACGTGTCTTTTTCTTGAATTTCAAAGATGTCCTTTATTGACTTTATTCCGGTTTTGCAACTTAGCACAAGTAGCGTGAGTATAACCAAAAAGAAATATGTATTTTTGATGTTCATAAGATGAATTACGAATTATTTATAGCGAAACGTTTAATTGCTTCTAAAAAGTATAAAAGTAGTATATCTGCGCCAATTATGAAAATTGGAATGATTGCTATCGCTTTAGGAGTTATTGTAATGCTTATTTCGTTAGCTACGGGTATTGGTTTACAAAAGAAAATTCGTGAAAAAATATCAGGGTTTAACGGACATGTTCAAATAGTAAATTACGACTATAATAATTCTTTAGTCTCTATAAAACCGGTTAGTACGAAACAAGATTTTTATCCAGTTTTTAAAGCGGTTGATGGTGTACAGAATATTCAAGTTTTTGCTCAAAAAGCCGGTATCATAAAAACAAAAACTGATTTCGAAGGTGTAATATTAAAAGGAGTAGGAAGCGATTACGATTGGAATTTTTTTAAAGATTATCTAGTTGAAGGAGAATTACCCGTATATGGCAAAAAACGATCGGATGAGATTCTTATTTCTGAAAACATTGCCAATAGATTGCAACTAAAAGTGGACGATGTTCCTGCAATTTGGTTTGTTCGAAAAGATCCCACAAAAC
Source organism: Lutibacter sp. (assembly GCA_030599055.1). Classification (GTDB taxonomy): domain Bacteria; phylum Bacteroidota; class Bacteroidia; order Flavobacteriales; family Flavobacteriaceae; genus DQTL01. Next base: position 3,486 of record JAUVOS010000159.1, on the reverse strand, counting down.
CTCCTCAAGTTAGAAAGTTGCTGATTAAAGGTATCTATAATTCGGGTTTTCCGGAGTTTGATGATAGCTTTGTAATCGGTGATATCAAACATATTCAACGACTTAACAAATGGAAACCCGATGAAGTAGGCGGATTCGAAGTGCTTCTTGATAATTTTGATGCTATTGATGAAAAATCTGTAGAAATTCATACTAGCATTCCTCCTACCTTAAATTCTATTTCAATAAAGAATAAATTTCCTTTAATTTTTGAATGGATTTCCCTGTTTGATTCCAATATTATGGTCATTATTTTTATCATGGTTTTGGTGGCGGGTTTTAATATGATTACCGCTTTGTTGGTGCTTATTTTAGAACGTACTCAAATGATTGGAGTTCTAAAAGCCTTAGGCGATACCAATTGGCACATACGAAAGATTTTTTTATACCAAGCTACTTATCTTATTGTAAAAGGTTTGTTTTGGGGAAATTTAATAGGAATAGGTTTGCTACTCTTACAAAAATATTTTGGAATCATCAGCTTAAATCCTGAGACTTACTACGTCGATAAAGCTCCGGTTTATATCAATATCATACATATATTAGTATTGAATTTAGGTGTTGTCGTCTTGTCGTATGCTATGATGATTATTCCTTCTTATTTTATTACCAAAATTAGTCCTGTTAAGGCTATTCGGTTTGAGTAAGCATAAATTATTGATTTTGAAATACATATTTTTAATCATAGTATTTAGCTTTTCATTTATTCCAAATTTATTGGCACAAGATTATAGTGTAAGAAAGAAATCAAAACTTTCAAAGATTGTTAAAGAAACCTCCGGATTACTCTATTTTGAAAACCGATTAATAACTCATAATGATAGTGGATACTCTCCTTATTTATACGAAATTGACACGATTACAGGAGGCGTATCGAGAACGGTTTTAATTGAGAATGCTACTAATATTGATTGGGAAGATATTGCTCAAGACTCAACTTATTTATATGTAGCTGATATAGGTAATAATAGTGGAACAAGAAGAAAGTTAAAAATCTATCGAGTTTTAAAAGATGATTTTTTGAATAAGACAGAAGTGACAGCGGATATCATTGAGTTTTTCTATAAAGATCAAATAGATTTCACAAGCAAAACATTTGAAAATGATTGGGATGCAGAAGCTTTGGTAGTTTGGGACGACAAACTGTTTATTTTTTCTAAAAATTGGAAGGATCAGCGATTAAAACTTTATGTTATCCCCAAAACTCCTGGCACTTATTCTGCTTCTATAGCAAGTGAGTATAATTTACAGGGATTGTTAACAGGTGCTACCATAGCATCTGATAAAACTCTATTTTTATTAGGTTATTCAAAATTTCTTGTTCCTTTTCTTGTGGTAATCAATGCAGTTGATTTCAAAGATAACTACGATCTTTTTGCTAATAGTACTATTCAAAAAATTCCAAGAATTCTGCCTTTTCTCAATCAAACTGAAGGTATTTGCATTGTCAAACAAGAAAATTCTCAATATCATTTATTTATATCAAAAGAAGAACTCTTTATCCTTCCTTGGCTTTTCCCGGCTAAATTACGTAGCCTTGATGTCAAAATTGATACTTCCGATTGAAACTGCCTGAGAATTTGTATCTTTGGATTAACTAAAAAATTCTTTTTGAGATTAAAAATTGTTAACAATGAAAGAGAGCTTCTTGCACTACTTATGGCAGTATCAGTTATTTAATAAATCGCATTTATTGACAAAAGCTAATGAGCCGGTTTTAGTACAAAAAGCAGGTTTTCACAACCACAATTCAGGTCCCGATTTTTTAGAAGCAAGAATTCAAATCGGCAAACAGCTTTGGGCGGGTTCTGTTGAAATACATTTAAAATCATCAGATTGGTATGTGCATAATCACGAAACAGACTCGTCGTATGACAATGTAATTTTACACGTAGTATGGGAAGACGATATGCCCGTTTTTAGGAATAATAACACTATTGTCAGCACCTTGGAGTTAAAAGGATTAGTCCCCAAACAGATTTGGAATAATTATCAAAATTTATTTCAAAAATCCAAGCGTTGGATTGCGTGTGAAAATGTAATAGGTGACGTAAATGAGTTTTCATGGAACAATTGGCTAGAACGTTTGTACATCGAAAGACTGGAAAGAAAATCTAAGGAAATTGAAAAATTATTAGCGGATTCTGTCAATGATTGGGAAGCGGTTTTATTTCAATTATTAACCAAAAATTTTGGCTTAAAAGTCAATGGAGCAGCTTTTATAAGTTTAGCAAAAAGTACTGATTTTTCAATAATTAGAAAAGAAAGAACGCAAGGAATAAATCTAGAGGCACTGTTAATGGGACAAGCTGGTTTATTAGAAAAAACTATTGATGACATTTATTACACTGAATTACAACAAATATATCGTTACCAACAACACAAATACAAAGTAGCAACTACAACGTCAAAAGTGCAGTTCTTTAGATTGCGTCCGCCAAATTTCCCGACTATACGAATAGCTCAATTAGCTAATTTGTTTACAAAAAAGGAAAATCTATTTCATGAAGTAATGGCAATAAATGACGTAAACGACTTGTACGATTTACTACAAGCCCAAGCGAGTTCTTATTGGAATACCCATTACGTATTCGGGAAAGAGAGCAAGAAATCAATAAAACGAACCACCAAATCTTTTATTGATTTGCTTTTGCTTAATACATTGATTCCCCTACGATTTGCTTATCAAAAACATATTGGTAAACAAGATTCAGAAGCTCTATTCAATCTAGTCCAGCAGATAAAACCTGAAAAAAATAGTATTGTCAAGAAATATGCCGCTTTAGGAATTACTGCAAATAATGCGATGGATTCACAGGCCTTGTTAACCCTTAAAAATTCATATTGCAAACCCCAACGTTGTTTAGAATGCGCAGTGGGTTTGGCTGTTTTAAAAGGATGAAATAATGGGAAAGGGAAAATTTAAAAACAAATATCGTATTCCTTCTGCACGTTTAAAAGGATATGATTATTCGTCGTTAGGGGGATATTTTTTGACTATTGTAACACAAAACCGTGAACATTTTTTTGGAAAAATTGTCAATGGTAAAATGGTATTGTCTGAAATTGGTAAAATTGCCCAAAAATATTGGGATGAAATACCAATACATTTTCCATTTATAAAATTGGATGAAATGGTAATTATGCCCAATCATATTCATGGTATTTTATGGATTGAAAAATTGGATAATATGGTGGATGATGCGTCGGGCGATGCGATGGATGATGTGGCGGACGATGCGATGGATGATGCGTCGGGCAATGCGATGGATGATGTGGCGGGCGATGCGATGGATGATGCGTCGGGCAATGCGATGGATGATGTGGCGGGCAATGCGATGGATGATGTGGCGGACGTAGAGACGTTGCATGCAACGTCTCTACAACAACAACAACAACAACAACAACAACAACAACAACAACAACAACAACAACAACAACAACAAT
>JAUVOS010000124.1 GCA_030599055.1 Lutibacter sp. | reverse complement strand
CATACTAAAATTTGATTGAAAACAAAGATAAACAATATTTAGATGAAATTATTCAAACTAAAGGCAACTATTCACCCGTAAGAGTTTTTAAAAATGTATTTTACGCAAAGGCTCGCAAAGTTTTATGAATGCAAAGCATTCATTTCTTTGCGAGCTTTGCGTAATATAATAGCTTTAAAGGTTTTGCGTTCTTTGCGTGCAAAAACAGAACGTGACTGAACAGTTACGACTAAAGTCTGTTTACTTTAAGTACTAACTTTGTTTTTTATGGATACGCTTTCCCTAATTTGGGTTGTTTAAAATTACCAAAGCTGCAATAACACCGGGCACCCAACCTGCTAAAGTTAATAATAAAGTAATTAATACGGAACCACATCCTCTATCAATAACAGCGAGAGGTGGAAAAAGAATGGCAAGTAGAACACGCAAGAAACTCATAATGTGTATTTTTTTGGGTAAAACTCAATAACGACAATATGACGAAAAAAATAACAAAACGTTACATGACAACCCATCACAAACAATTCAAAAAAGCGAAGATATTACTAAATTCACAAAATCCTAACCGTCTATTTAAAGTGTTTTTACAAATAAATATAGTCTATGTAGTTTGTAAGCTTACTCTACAGCATATAACCTTTCGTCTGTAAAGTGTTTTTTTAATTGTTTATTTGTTTCCTGTGCAGCAGCGGTTAAATACTTATTATTTGCCAGTGCTCTAAACTTGTAGATCAATTTGTTGTTGACAAGGATACAAATTTCGTAATTCATACAACCTAATAGAGTTTTCTCGCCGATATTAATGACATAAGGATAGGTTATCCCTTCTGATCGATTAAATTCACTAAACAAATTGTAAAAACTATTTCCTAGTTCTGAGCTAGTATTTCTTATGATAGCTTCACCATTTCTTTGTCTTCTAAAGTCTCCTTTTTCGGTTTTTACCAAACTAATATCAACTCCATCTATTACCACTGTATTAACAGCATCCAGACTTAAATATGAGTCAGTTGTTCTTAGATTAATATCAACTTTTTCTTTATTGTTATTTTGTGCAAAATTTTGCGTTAAAGGTAGTAGGGAAATAAATAATAATAACAATAATTGCGTGTTGTTATAAGTACGTTTCATCTGTTTTTTGTTTTATTTTTTTATGTTACTTGTTACTATTAATTTTTTGTATTAATCTACACAGAGTTTATAGCTATCACTCAGAATAAGTGCAAATTAAATATGGGGTAAATGTACTGTATCCTTCTAGTATGTTGCAATGATCTTAATCATTGTAATTTGTGATTATGGTCATCAAAAAGCAGTTTTTGCTACAAGATTGTTTAAAAATAGACTCATAAATCAGTATCATTTAATAATACAGATTCCAATAACTATAAAAACATCGATTCTAATTATATATATGACTTTTATCATTTTTGAATTATTTTACTTACCTTAGCAATCTCCCCAAAGAACTAATTTTTTACTAACGGATTAAGTTCAATGGAAAAAACAAATATTATCAAAGTTGCCTTTGACACTACTATGGAAGGTATTATCCTTACAGATAGTGATGCAAAGATTGTTGTAGCAAATAAAGCTATTGAAAAATGTCTTGGCCATAAGATAACTGATCTTATCGGCAAGGACGTCAATATTTTTTTACCCAATTTTTTACAGGAAATTCATTCACAACATTATAAATCATATTTCAAAAAAAAAGAAGGTTTTTCCCATCTTAAAAACGCTAGAGAAGTAATTGGTTTGCATAAAGATGGAAGTTTTATTCCTCTAGAAATAAGGTTGAGTATGTTTGTATTTGAAAACGAAAGATATGTAAAAGCACTGATTACAGATATTACTCAAAGAAAAGAAAAAGAAGAAATAAATCAAATTGCTAAAATGAAACTCGAAGCAAAAGTTAAGGATAATACCAGACAATTAAAACAAGTTGTAAAAGAATTACGCCTTACTAATAAAGCTTTAGAAATTGAGATCCAACAAAAAATTAAAGCAAAAGAAAAAGCGAAAGAAGCACTAATTGCAGAAAGAGAATTGAGCCAATTAAAAACCAAATTTATTTCACTAGCTTCACACGAATTTCGAACACCTTTAAGTGGGATTCTCACTTCCGCTACACTTATTGAAAAGTATAACTTGGAGAAAAACAAGCCAGTTGAAAAACATTTGAGAATTATTAAATCAATGGTTAAACACTTGAATAATATTTTGAATGACTTTTTGTCTCTCGAACGCGTTGAATCAGGTGAAACTCAATATAAATTTTCAAGTTTTCCGTTCAATAAATTAATGGACGAAATTATAGAAGAGGCAAAATCTTTTACAAAGAAAGGACAATTAATTAATTATACTCCTCGTATAGATTGCCCTAATATGTACCAAGATAGAAAGATTGTCTATATAATTTTATCTAATATTTTATACAACGCTATCAAGTATTCTCAAGAAAATACAAGTATTGATATCAACATTATAATAGATAAAAATATAACAATTAGTATTTCTGACAGTGGAATTGGCATACCCAATGAAGATCAAAAATATATATTCAAAAGATTCTACAGGGCTTCAAACACAACACACATACAAGGAACAGGTCTTGGGCTGAATATTGTAAAAGCAAATATTGAAGCCCTTGGAGGTTCTATTTCATTTAATAGTGAAGAAAATCAGGGAACTAAATTCATTTTAATAATTCCAAAAAGATTTAAAGCTAATTGCTAAATGTAAAAAAAGTAAAGATGAAAAAACAAATACTTTTAATTGAGGATGATAAAATTGTTCGGGAAAATACAGCCGAAATTCTCCAATTTGCCAACTATGAAGTCATAACTGCCTCTGATGGAAAAATTGGACTTGAAAAAGCCCTGCACCACACACCAGATTTAATTGTTTGTGATATAATGATGCCTAAACTTGATGGTTATGGAGTCTATAAAATTTTAACTAAAGATGTAAGATGTGAAAGGATTCCGTTTATCTTTTTAACTGCAAAAACAAATCATCAAGATAGAAGAAAAGGAATGGAACTAGGAGCTGATGATTACTTGACAAAACCATTTGACGAATCTGAACTTCTAAGTGCCATTGAGATAAGACTCAAAAAAGCAACAAACAACAATAAAGATTATGCTCAAAATGGTGTTGATTCTAACACGGATTCTTTTGCCCAAATTAAAAATATAGATGCATTGATAAAAATTCTTAACAATAAAGAAAATCACAGCTATAATAAAGGAGAAACTTTATTCTGTGAAGGTAACACTAGCAATCATGTTTTTCTAGTAAAAGAAGGAAGTATAAAAACATATAAAAACACAGATTACGGCAAAGAACTAATCACAGGACTTTTTGAAAAGAATAGTTTTATTGGATACACATCATCATTAGGCGATTTCCCTTATAGAGAAAGTGCAGAAGCAATTAATGATTCTAAAGTTATTAAAATTGACAAAATTGAAATTAAAAATATTCTCAATAAAAATCCACATCTTGCAATAGATATTATTGGAATGTTGTCAAATAATATAGAAAAAATCAAAAATAAGATGCTACAAATTGCCTATGAATCTGTTCGTAAACGTGTTGCAAAAACTCTTTTGTTGATAATAAAAGATGACCCTTTAAAAAAAATTCTTTTATCTAGATCAAATCTTGCGAATCTTGTTGGGATTGCTAGGGAAACTTTAATTAGAACTTTAGCAGACTTTAAACAAGAGGGATTGCTCGAAACAAATAGAACTTATATTAAGATTATTGATGAAAATGGTTTGCAAAAAATAAAATAGTATCTCTTCGTTTAATTTTTTCTGTTTAACTTTTGTTTCTTGACAATTCCACCTATTATTTCACGGAAACATAATATCTTTGTTAGTCCTAAACATTTATGAAATGAACATCGAAAGAATTAAAAAGCTCGCTGAAAAATACAGAGACTATACTGCCAATAACCTATCAAAACTAGTTCAAATAAAATCCCTGAGTATGGGAGAAAAAGAGGTGCAACTAGAATTAAAACGTCAAATGGAAGAAGCTAATTTTGACGAAGTACGAATAGACGGCTTAGGAAATGTAATTGGTCGAATTGGAAATGGGAAAACAATTCTTGCAATTGATGGACATATGGACACTGTTGATATGGGAAATCTCGATAACTGGAATTTTGACCCACTAGGCGGCGAAATAAAAGATGGATATGTTCACGGTAGAGGGACTGTTGACCAAGAAGGCGGCCCAGCAGCTTTTGTTACAACTGGAAGGATTCTTAAAGAATTAGGCTTTGATAGAGATATGACTATCTATTTTGTAGGTAGTGTGATGGAAGAAGATTGTGATGGTTTATGTTGGAAATACATTGTGGAAGAAGAAGGGATTAAACCTGATTTTGCAATCAGCACTGAGCCAACAAACTTGAATATTTACCGAGGTCACAGAGGTAGAATGGAAATGCACGTTAGCTTTTATGGTGTTTCCTCACATGGTTCTGCTCCAGAACGTGGTAAAAATGCCATCTATATGGCTTCAAAAATTGCATTAGAAATAGAGAAACTCAACGATTGTTTGCCTACTGACGATTTTCTAGGACAAGGAAGTGTGACTATTTCTGAAATTATTTCTAAAAGTCCATCCTTGTGTGCCGTATCTGATTTTGCACGTATTCATCTTGACCGTAGATTAACTTGGGGTGAAACAAAAGAATCTGCTATTAAAGAGATTGAAGAATTGATCAAAGGTATGAATGCAGAAGTTAGCGTACTCGACTATATGGAAAAAGCCTATACCGGTTTAGAATACGGAATGGAAAAATACTATCCAACATGGAAAATTCCCGAAGATTCTCATATTGTCCAAACAGGAGCAAAAGCTTTTAGAGACCTGTTTAATAAAGAAGCAAAAATTGACAAATGGACTTTCTCCACTAATGGCGTAACCATAAATGGGTATTATGATATTCCAATTATTGGTTTTGGACCGGGAAATGAAGTTTTAGCTCATGCACCTAACGAAAAAGTAGCTATTGATGATTTAGTGATTTCAGCTGCGTTTTATGCTGCATTTGCTTATGAATTGCAAGAAAAATTCAAAATTTAAGATTTAAAACTTATAATTTAAGATTTAGATAAAACATATAAAACCAAGATTTATGAAGCTTAAAAACAAGATAAAAAGACTAAAAGAGATCAAATCAAAACTCTATAAAAAAGATTTTTTGCTAACTTGGGAAAAAAGCCATGAGGACTTAGAAATGATTCTCGAAGTTGCGGATATTTTAAAAGAATTACGCGATAAAAATATTTCTCCAAAAGTTTTTCAATCAGGATTAGCAGTTTCTATCTTTAGAGACAACTCTACTCGCACTCGTTTTTCTTATGCTTCTGCAGCCAATTTATTAGGCTTGGAAGTACAAGATATGGATGAGGAAAAATCGCAAATTGCCCACGGAGAAACGGTTCGTGAAACAGCAAATATGATTTCCTTTTTAACCGATGTTATCGGTATTCGCGATGATATGTATTTGGGTGAAGGAAATAAATACATGCGCGAAGTAGCAGCAGCTCTAGATGAAGGCTATAAGGATAAAGTCTTACCAAACCGCCCCGGAATTGTCAACCTACAATGTGATATGGATCATCCCACACAATCTATGGCAGATTTATTACACCTTAAAAAGGAATTTGGTTCGCTAGAAAACCTTAAAGGAAAAAAATTAGTGATGAGTTGGGCGTATTCTCCTAGTTATGGAAAACCCATGTCAGTTCCACAAGGGATCATTGCCTTACTAACTCGTTATGGAATGGATGTCGAATTGGCCTATCCAAAAGGCTATGAACTAATTCCTGAAATCGTTGAAATTGCAAAAAATAATGCTAAAGAAAGTGGTGGTTCTTTTAAAATTAGTCACTCCATGAAAGAAGCTGTTAAAGATGCCGATATTGTATATCCAAAGAGTTGGGCGCCTTTCCATATTATGCAAGAACGTACAGAATTACTTCAAAAAGGAGATAAAGCTGGTTTAGGAAAATTAGAGCAGCGTTGTTTAGCTGAAAATGCAAAATTTAAAGACTGGGAATATAACGATGAGAAAATGAAATTGACAAAAGACGGAAAAGCGCTATATATGCATTGCCTACCAGCCGATATTACCGATGTTTCTTGTACAGCAGGTGAAGTAAGCGCTGAAACTTTTGAAAAATACCGCCTTAAAACCTATCATGAAGCTGGCTTTAAACCTTATATCATTGCTGCGATGCTATTTACCAATAAATTTAAAAATCCAGCAAAAACTTTAAATAAGATTTTAAAGAGAGGTTTGAAACGAAAGGGAATTTAGTTTTTTCTCGCTAAGTAATGATTAAATATCCATTTTAGCGATTATTGAAAATAATAAAAAAGGACAGATATGAACATAACTATCCGGCAAGAAAATAAAACAGATTATAAAAAAATATATGAATTAAATTTACTTGCATTTGAAGAAAAAGAGGAGGCCGTTCTTGTTGAACTTCTGCGAGAAAATGACAAATTTATACCACAATTATCATTAGTGGCATTATTGAATAATAAGGTTGTTGGGCATATATTATTTACTGAAATCAAGATAATTGACACTAATGAAAATGAATTTAAAAGTTTAGCACTTGCTCCAATGGCAGTTTTGCCTAGATATCAAAAAAAAAGGATTGGAGGGAAACTTATTATTAAAGGGCTTGACATTGCAACGAAACTAAATTTTAAATCAGTTATTGTTTTAGGACATGAACATTATTATCCGAGATTTGGATTTGTTCCAACAACAAAATGGAATATAAAAGCACCTTATGAAGTTCCTGTTAATGCGTTTATGGGAATTGAATTAGTGAAAAATGGTCTTAAAAATGTCAATGGTATAGTTAAATATCCAAAAGAGTTTGATACAGTATAATAAGATAAAACTAACAAAGATTCACCACAAAAGTATTCTTTGCCTTCGCGTTTTTATTCTCTGCGCGCCTTTGCGTGAAACCTTTATACTATTGATAACTAAATTTTTCTCTCCTCAAAAAAGAACCTCTATTTTCTAGGATTAGTTTTCCTTTCAAAACCACAAGTTCGCCATTTGTAATTACATACTTAACTTCTCCCTTGGTCTTCACTCCTTCATAGATATCACTATCGCCATTCATATGATGTGTTTTAGCCGAAATAGTATTTTCTTTTTCGGGATTCCAAATAAGAATATCAGCATCAGAACCTTCTTGAATGATTCCTTTTTT
>JAUVOS010000192.1 GCA_030599055.1 Lutibacter sp. | reverse complement strand
TTTCATTCTTGTTAGCTGCTTATATGTTGTTAACTGTAGCGGTCGCTTTCTACTTTGAAGTAGGAATTGAAAAATTAAAAGAAGGTGGTTTTGTTAGTGATGGTGTGTTTTGGATTGAATTTAGTCAGAAAGTATTTTTTGCTTTAATGGTATTTTTATCAGTATCTACACTATTTTATTTTGGCACCAAAGAAGGCAAGCAACATTCGTTTATTTCGGCAGGTTCGATAATGACAACGCTACTATCTTTACTTTTAATATATTTGTTTGGCATATATGTTGTAAAGTTTTCAAAATACAATGAATTATATGGCAGTATTGGAACACTTTTAGTATTTATGTTGTTTATTTGGCTAAATTCTATAATTTTGCTCTTAGGTTTTGAGCTTAATGTCAGTTTACACAGAATAAAAAAACGATTTAACTAAATTATTTCCCAAAATGAAACGAGCACGACAAATTTTGACACCCAAGGGGATGACTAATAGCGAACAGCATGTGTCACCTATAAAAAATAAGAATTTAGACACATGAAAAAACTATTTTTAATTATCTTTTTAATGAGTTTCACTTTATTTCTATCTGCTCAAGATACTAAAGAAATGAGTATCATAACACAAGATAGTGAGACAAAACACTTAAAATGGGAAGATAATTTTGAAAAAGCCAAGAAACTCTCCAAAAAGAATAACAAACTTCTTTTGGTTTTCTTTACCGGTTCTGATTGGTGTGGACCTTGTAAGATGTTGGAAAATGATTTTTTTGAAACTCCTGAATTTATCGAACTCGCTGAAAAAAATTTAATTCTATATGAAGCTGATTTTCCGCGTCGAACTGATATCGTAAGCCCAGATAAAAAGAAAGAAAATATCAAACTCCAACGAAAATATGCTGTAGGAGGATATCCTACAATTATTTTATTAAATGCTAATGGAGCAGAAGTAGGAAGACGAAAAGGCTATTCTTTTATGCGCGATCCGGAACCTCATTTCACATTAATAAAGGCTTTGATAAATACGTATCGCTAACTCAATTTTATTCACAAGCAGATAAATGAAAATAATTGCCATGATACCGGCACGCTATGAAGCCTCTAGGTTTCCCGGCAAGCTTTTACAAGACCTCGCTGGTAAATCGGTTATTATTCGCACCTATGAAGCAACAGTAGCAACAGCTTTGTTTGACGATGTATTTGTGGTAACAGACAGCGAACTTATTTCTAAAGAAGTAAAAAAACACAATGGAAAAGTAATCATCAGTCAAGTAAAGCATAAAACCGGAAGCGATCGAATTGCGGAAGCTGCTAAAAATAGCAATGCTGATATTATCATCAATGTACAAGGCGATGAGCCTTTTGTCAATAAAGAAATTCTGCAATTGTTAATACGTACATTTGAAGAGGATACATCAAAGGAAATTGATGTCGCATCACTTATTTTCCCGATACATGATAAAACAGAGATCAACAACCCAAACAATGTAAAAGTAGTAATTGACAAAGACAACTTTGCGCTATACTTTTCAAGAGCTCCAATACCCTATTCAAGAGAAAATACTAAAGCTGATTATTACCAACATATCGGAATATACGCTTTCAGAAAAGAAGCACTAATAAAGTTCTCAAAGTTGCCAATTGGAATCTTAGAAAAAACGGAAAAACTAGAAAATTTACGCTTTATCACCAATGGAATGAAAGTAAAAATGCTGTTAACCGAGCAAAAAAGCATCGGTATTGACACACCACAAGATTTGGAAAAGGCAAGAAAGATATTTGTAACAAAAATGAAATAGGTTTGTACCATTAATGAAAGTCAGATTAAGAAATACATAGATAGGTTTAGAAGTTAGAAGTTAGAAGTTGGAAGCCCGAATAGGCATACTTCAAGCTTCGGACTTCCAGCCATTAAATTTTACGAACTAAAGCTTGTCGAATAAACACATAGATTAACTTAACATTCTAGACAAATATACATTATGAATCCAGATACAATTTTCAGCATCCTTATAGGAATAGGACTAGCAGCATCCGTCGGTTTTCGCATCTTTGTCCCATTATTTGCACTGAGTATCGCTACTTATTACAACATCATACCACTCAATGAAAATTGGGAATGGGTTGGAAGTAGTACCGCGATGATAACTTTGGGTATCGCCACTATAGTCGAAATTGCTGCTTATTTAATTCCGTGGTTAGACAACTTATTAGACACCATTGCCATTCCTTTAGCCGCAGTTGCCGGAACAGCCGTTATGGTTTCTACCATAGCTGATTTGAGTCCGGCGATTACTTGGGCACTCGCTATTATCGCAGGAGGCGGAACTGCAACTGCCGTCAAAGCTTCTACAAGTACTACTAGACTTGCATCTACAGCTACTACAGCCGGCATAGCAAATCCAATAATTGCAACTGTAGAAACAGGCACATCAATTATTATGTCTATTGTTTCAATTCTTTTTCCAATTTTAGCAATTATTCTTGTCCTGATTATCTTATGGATCGTCTTTAGATTCTTTAAATTATTTAGAAAAAAGAAAACTGATAAAGCATCGTTATAATTCATTTTTTCAATTTTAAATTTTAAATTTTAAATATCTAACTTCTAACTTCTAAATTCAAATAGTATCTTTGCAATTCAATATTGAATACTTATAATAATTTCAATATATCATTAATTAAGCTTTGCGTCTTTATGCCTTAGCGGTAAACAAAAAAAATGAAACCAAGCATTCCAAAAGGAACCCGTGATTTTTCAGCTATAGAAGTAGCTAAACGAAATTATATATTCGATATTATAAAAGAAATTTTTGAAAAATTTGGTTTTGCTCCCATAGAAACACCTTCTTTTGAAAAATCGGAAACCTTAATGGGTAAATATGGAGAAGAAGGCGATCGTTTGATTTTTAAAATATTGAACTCTGGTGATTTCCTTCAAAAAGTAACTCCAGCTTTATTGACGGAAAAAAATAGTAAAAGTATTACGCCCAAAATTTCCGAAAAAGCCCTTCGCTATGACCTAACGGTTCCTTTTGCGAGATATGTCGTGCAACATCGCAATGAATTGACACTACCTTTTAAACGTTATCAAATGCAAGCTGTTTGGCGTGCCGATAGACCCCAAAAAGGTCGTTTTAGAGAGTTTTATCAATGTGATGCTGACGTTGTGGGAAGTAAATCCTTGTGGCAAGAAGTCGCCTTTATACAATTATATGATGCTGTCTTTGATAAACTAGGTTTAAAAGATGTCAGTATAAAAATCAACAATAGAAAAGTATTAGCAGGAATTGCTGAAGTCATTGGCGCTCAAGATAAACTTATCGATTTTACGGTTGCACTAGACAAACTGGATAAAATAGGAAAAGAAGGTGTCATCACAGCCTTAAAAAATAAAGATATAAGTGATTCAGCCATAGAAAAACTATCCCCTTTATTTGATTTTTCAGGCGATAATACAGCAAAACTTTCTCAATTAGAAAAGCTATTGGAAAATTCAGAAATTGGAATGGAAGGAATTACTGATATGCGTTTCATTATTGCTGCTATAGAAAAAATTGGATTAGAAACTGCTGACTTGATGGCCGATATTACGCTGGCAAGGGGTTTAAATTACTATACAGGAACTATTTTAGAAGTAACCGCTAATAACGTGTCCATGGGCTCTATTGGTGGTGGCGGTCGCTATGATGATTTAACCGGAATATTTGGATTAAAAGATTTAAGCGGAATGGGTATTTCATTTGGACTAGATCGTATCTATTTAGTTTTAGAAGAATTAGATTTATTTGATAAAGTCATCATTCCTAAACCCGAAGTTCTCTTTATAAATTTTGGTGAAAAAGAAGCATTATACGCTTTACTGGCAATTAAAAAATTACGTAAAGAAAATATACGGACAGAATTATATCCGGATGCTGCAAAAATGAAAAAGCAAATGGGTTATGCCGATAAACGTGCAATTAACTTTGTTGCATTAGCAGGAGGAAATGAAATAGAAAATAAAAAATATACTTTAAAAAATATGCTTAGTGGCGAGCAAAAACTTGTTGATTTAGCTGAGCTAATGGAAATCGTTAAAACCTGAGTTCAACCTAAGTCAATCATTGTGCATTGCACCTTTTATTTACTTTGCATCTGCTAAGCAGGTCTAAAATTATCCTAAAATATTAATCGTTTACTTCTTCCCTCCTTTTTTCTTTAAATCTTGCTGTGCTTGGGCTTGTTTCATCGCAGTATCTATACGTTGACGAAAAGCTGACTTCTTTTTAGGTGCTTGTGCCTTTTTCTTTTCGACCATAGCGTGCACCTTATCTTCATCAATAATCCATTTTTTAATGACAAACATAATGGTTAAAGTCAACATATTTGAAACAAAATAATACAAACTCAATCCACTACCGTATTGATTAAAGAAAAACAACATCATCACCGGTGAAATATAAAGCATGATTTTCATCATTTTTTGCATATCGGGCATTCCTTCTTGTGCAGGTGGTTGCATATTGGCTTGTTGCGCCTGACTCATTTGCATGTAAAAGAATATGGCAATTGATGCGAGTAATGGAAATAAACTTATATGGCTACCATAAACAGGTATGTTAAATGGCAATTGAATCACATCATCATAAGCCGATAAGTCATTCGCCCATAAAAATCCTTTTTGACGCAAATCAAACCATG
>JAUVOS010000052.1 GCA_030599055.1 Lutibacter sp. | reverse complement strand
TTTCTGGTGACGATTTATTAGCTTTGCCACTGACACTCGCTGGTGGAGCAGGAGTGATTTCTGTGATCGCACAAGGCCTACCTAAAGATTTTTCAAACATGATTATTCTAGGTTTAAAAGGGAAATCAAAAGAAGCCTTTGATATACATTACAAACTAATGGAATCTATTGATTTGATCTTTGAGGAAGGAAATCCCACAGGAATCAAAGCCATGCTTAACGAACAAGGTTTTTGTGACAACGTTTTACGATTACCTTTGATGTCAGCAACAGAAGGATTACAAGAAAAAATAAAAGAGTTTTTAAAAAAGTATTAAAAATATACTTTACTTTTACCAACAAACATATTTTGTTTCGAGATTTATCGGAGCCGCACAAAGTCTGCTAAAAAATAAAGAACAACAATTAATAACTGAAAAATAACTAACAATGCTTTCAAAAAAAATCGAAACAGCTTTAAACAAACAAATAAGACTAGAAGCCGAATCATCACAAATTTATTTATCTATGGCTTCTTGGTCAGAAACTAAGGGATATAGCGGTATCGCTGAGTTTATGTATGCACATGCAGACGAAGAACGGATGCACATGCTTAAAATAGTTAAGTATGTAAACGAAAGAGGAGGTCATGCAATCATTACTGATTTAGTGGCACCACCTAAAGATTTTAAAACACCTGAAAAAATGTTTGAAACCGTACTCAGCCACGAGATATTTGTTTCTAAATCAATCAATGATTTGGTCGATATTACCTTTACGGAAAAAGATTATGCCACACATAATTTTTTACAATGGTATGTAGCAGAACAAATTGAAGAAGAAGCAACAGCACGTACTATTCTCGATAAAATAAATTTAATTGCTGATACAAAAAGTGGGTTCTATATGTTTGATAAAGATATTAAAACGATGTTTCCACAAGATCAAGTATAGAATATAGATAGTACAATTAACAAACTTTTAGTAGCGCTTTTACAGTATGTTTGTCTTGCATTATTATTTTTGCATCTTGATATTTATGGGAACCACTGAAGAGGTTAAAAAATCTTAGTACTCTCAGGTGTAATTGTTCAGCCGTAAGTTTCACACAAAGGAAAGAGAGACATTATATTTAATGAAAAATGCAAGGGACGCAAAATATTTTGAACACTTTGCTTAATTACTATCAAATTAACTTAGCGTCTTAGCGCCTTTGCGAGAAAAAAATGGGTGAGTAATCACTGCCAAACTGTAAATATCATATCTTAAAATGTATAATTTCAACTAAAATAAGTACTTTTGCAAAATGCTAAAAATTAAACACATAATCTTTATTTTTTTATTCACGTTGGTTTTAACATCATGTGGTGATTTCACAAAGGTTTTAAATAAAGGGACAAGTGTAGAACAATACACTTTAGCAACCGAGTTGTATGAGGAAGGAAAGTTTAATAAATCAATTCAACTTTTTGAAAAAATAATACCGGCGTATCGAGGGAAACCACAGATGGAACGTGTACAATACATGCTTTCAGATGCTTATTATCAATCAAAAAATTATCTTTTAGCAGCCTACCATTTTGATAGGTTTACTAAAAACTATCCAAAAAGCACTAAAAAAGAAGAGGCATCTTATCTGTCAGCACAATGTTATTATCTGTCGATTCCTCGTTCAAGTCTAGATCAATCAGATACGATAACTGCAATTGCAGCCTACCAAAAATTTATTGACGCCTATCCTGAATCTGATAAAATTCCTGAGGCAAACAAGTATGTTAATGAAATGCAACTACTTTTAGAACAAAAATCCTTTGATATAGCCTATCAGTATTATCATACATCAAATTATAAAGCAGCAATTATCGCTTTTGATAATTTTTTATCAGATAATTTAGGAACTTCATTTAAAGAAGATGCTTTGTACTATAAATCCAAAGCATCCTATGATTTGGCAATTAAAAGTGTGGCATCTAAAAAAGAAGAACGTATCAAAGAAGCGCTAAAATCAATAAAAAGATTAGAATACAATTTTAGTGATACAAAATATAAAGATGAAATTGAAAAACTAAGAAAGAATCTTAAAAACGAATTAGTACAGATTGCAAGTACAACTAAACAATAAACAAATGGATTTTAAAGACTTAAAAGCACCTAAAACTACCGTTACACACAATAGAGAAAAGCTTTCTGAAAAAACAGGCAATATCTATGAAACGATAAGTATCATCGCAAAAAGAGCAGAGCAAATTGGTGGTGATTTGAAAGAAGAATTAACAGCAAAGTTAAAGGAGTTTGAAACGCACAATGAAGGCTTAGAAGAAATTTTTGAAAACAAAGAACAAATTGAAATTTCAAAATTCTATGAACGTCTTCCAAAACCAACTGCAATGGCTGTAGAAGAATGGCTAAATGAAAGTATATATTATCGAAATCCTAACGATATTAAAGACGAATTCTAATGTCAATTTTTAGCGGTAAAAATATCCTATTGGGCGTTACCGCAGGCATAGCTGCCTACAAAACGGCTCACCTCACACGTTTGTTTATTAAAGCAGGCGCTGATGTTAAGGTGGTGATGACTCCTAGTGCTACTGATTTTATTACACCGCTTACCTTGTCTGTCCTTTCTAATAATCCTGTCTATACAGAATTTATTAATGATGATAAAGACAAAGAAGTATGGAACAGCCATGTCGATTTAGGGCTTTGGGCTGACTATATGATTATTGCTCCGGCTACGGCAAATACCATGTCTAAAATGCATAAAGGTACAGCAGATAACTTATTAATTGCTGCCTATATTTCTGCAAAATGCCCTGTTTTTGTAGCTCCTGCAATGGATTTGGATATGTATAAACATCCTTCTACAAAAGAGAGTTTACGAGTTTTAACTTCTTATGGAAATATCATAATTCCGGCTGAAACCGGATTTTTGGCGAGTGGTCTCGAAGGAAAAGGACGTATGTCTGAACCCGAGACGATTTTTGCTTTTATGGAAAAGCATATTAAAGCATCTTTGCCACTTTATCAGAAAAAAGTACTAATTACCGCAGGTCCTACATACGAAGCAATAGACCCTGTACGTTATATTGGAAATCATTCTTCCGGAAAAATGGGATTTGAACTGGCAAAACAAGCCGCAAGATTAGGAGCAGAAGTTACTATTATATCAGGACCTTCTTCCCAGAATTGCGCTGGTTTACCTATTGAAAGAGTCGATGTAATAAGTGCAGAGCAAATGTATAAAGCGGTTTTTAAATTCTATGATAACACAGATATTGCCATAGCTGCTGCAGCCGTAGCAGATTTTAAACCCGCTGAAGTTGCCACGCATAAAATAAAAAAATCAGGAGAGACTTTAACAATAAAACTAACGCCTACTCGTGATATTTTGGAAGAGATGGGACGACAAAAACAAAAACAATTATTAATAGGTTTTGCTCTAGAAACAGATAATGAAGTACAAAATGCTATTAAAAAAATAAAAAGAAAAAATTTAGATGCCATTGTGCTCAACTCATTGCAAGATAAAGGAGCCGGTTTTAAAAAAGATACCAACAAAATAAGTATTATTGACAAATCCGAAAAAATTTCCGAATTTAGTCTCAAATCTAAAGCAGAAGTTGCAGTAGATATTTTTAACTATATAATACCTAAATTAGATGCATAAGTTACTATTCGTTTTAAGTTTATTATTTTTTTCTATAAACTTCAATGCCCAAGAGTTAAACTGTAAAGTTATTGTCAATGCTGATCGTTTGCCTGACGGTAGTAATCAGTTATTTAAAACATTAGAATCGTCTTTAAATGAGTTTGTAAATCAAACACGCTGGACAGACAAAACATACAAAACGCAAGAACGAATTGAGTGTTCTATGATTTTCACAATACTTAAAGACGAAGGAGATTTATTTCAGGGGAATATACAAGTGCAATCAACACGACCCGTTTATAATTCTATTTACACTACACCTTTATTTAATTATCAAGATAATAGCTCTAATTTTTCCTATACAGAATTTGAACCCATACGTTTTGATGAGAACATGTTTCAATCTGATTTGGTTTCATTGGTTTCTTATTATGTTTACCTTATTTTAGCAATAGATAGTGATTCTTTTGAATTATATGGTGGCGATAAATATTATGAAACTTGCCAAAAAATAGCAGGTCAAGTAGAAAATCCAAATTCAAAAAAAGGATGGGAATCTGATACCAATAAAATAAACCGATTCAATTTGATAAGAGAATTTCAGACAAGAGATAACAAAGAATATCGCAAGGCATTATACGATTACCATTTAGTCGGTTTAGATAAAATGGAGGCGAATAAAAAGGAAGGAAAAAATGCGATTCTAGATGCAGTTATGAGCCTAAAGAAAGTGTATAGTAATAATATGACAAGTTATATGTTACGAGTGTTTATGGATGCAAAAGCAGATGAAATAGTTCAAATATTTTCTGATGGTCCGGCTATTGATACAAGAGAATTAGTGAGTACACTCAATAAAATTTCTGCAACCAACGCTCATAAATGGGCAGAGATTAAGTAATTAATTGAAGTTTGAGTACTTTTAAACTTTAAACTTTATAAACTTTCAACTTTATAAACTTTCAACTCCTTGCTAACCAAATTAAGCATACAGAATTACGCTTTAATAGAAGATATTAGCATTGATTTTTCAAAAGGTTTCTCTACAATATCAGGTGAAACAGGTGCCGGTAAATCAATACTGCTAGGAGGATTGGGTTTAATCCTTGGAAATAGAGCTGATACCAAGACTTTGATGAATCCTCAAAGAAAATGTATTATTGAAGGTGAATTCAATATTGAAAATTACAATCTTTTTTCTTTTTTTAAGCAAAATGATCTAGACTATGAATCGCTTACAATCATTAGACGCGAATTATTACCATCTGGTAAGTCTAGGGCTTTTATCAATGATACACCCGTTAAATTAAGTCTTTTAAACGAATTACAAAGCAGTCTAATTGATGTACATTCACAACATCAAACACTTCGATTGAATGACGTTAATTTTCAATTTCAAATACTCGATTCATTAGCAAATACTAAATCACTTTTAGAAAATTTTATAAGCAAGCATCTTGAATATGATACGTTAAATAAGGAGTTACAGTTGTTAAAAGAGAAAATTCAACAAGAAACGGAGCAACACGATTACCATTCTTTTCTTTGGGATGAACTAGAAAAAGCAAACTTTAAAGAAGGCGAACAAGAACAACTTGAAGGAGAAATTGAGCGATTAAACAATATTGAACTCATCCAACAAAACCTGAATGAGTCGTATATTTTATTGTCAGATGAAGAGCAAGGATTGATCCATAAATTGTATGAAGTAAAGCAAAATATTGAAAAAATAAAACATTTCTCTAAGGATTATAAATATTTAACAGATCGATTGGAAAGTCTGTATATAGAAATAAAAGATATTGAAGCTGAGTTATCTGTTATGACCGAAAAGGAAAGCTTTGGTAAAAATGAATTAGAGAATTACAACAACAGACTCCAATTATTATTTGATCTGTTTCAAAAACACAAAGTAAAAACGATAGTAAATTTACAGCTTATTCAATCGAAACTTTCCGATAAAGTAGTTAATGTAACCAATGCCAAAAGCATTTTAAAAGAAAAAGAAGCACAAGTTGCTAAATCAAAGAAAGAATTACGAGCAATCGGAAAAGAATTGAGTTTAAAAAGAAAGAAAATAACTTCAAGTCTCGAAAAAGATTTAGCATATATGTTACACGATTTGGGAATGCCACATGCTAAATTTGGTATTGCTGTAAATCAAACAAATACTTTCTTTCAAAATGGTATTGATGAAATTCAATTTTTATTTACTGCCAATAAAGGAGGTCATTTGGGAAGCATTAATAAGGTAGCCTCAGGCGGTGAATTGTCACGGATTATGTTGGCTGTAAAATCAATTATGGCTGCACACAGCCAGTTGCCAACCATTATTTTTGATGAAATAGATTCGGGTATTTCAGGTGAAATTGCATTAAAAATGGCGGGTATTATGCAACTGATGGCCGCAAATATGCAAGTTGTAGCTATTACACATGTACCACAAATTGTAGCACGTGGCAGTCAACATCTAAAAGTATTCAAGTTTACCGAAAAACAACAGACAAAAACGAGTATTAAATTGCTAAATAAAGAGGAAAGGGTTCTTGAAATTGCAGAAATGTTGGGAGGCAAAACGATTACGGAAACTGCCATAAATCACGCAAAACAATTGCTACAATAAAAAAAAGTTTATTTTTGCCCGATAACCAAATTAAATTTAATAACCAAATACTGTAAATCTAAAATCTAAAATATGTACAATTTACTTAAAGGAAAAAGAGGGATAATTTTTGGAGCTCTTGACAATAAATCCATTGCCTGGAAAGTGGCAGAACGAGCTCATAAAGAAGGAGCAAAATTTACACTAACAAATACTTCAGTGGCAATAAGATTTGGACAGATTGATGAATTAGCAGAGAAATGTGGAGCCGAAGTCATTGCCGCCGATGCTACTAATATAAAGGACTTAGAACATGTCTTTGAACGTTCTATGGAAGTCTTAGGTGGAAAAATCGATTTTGTATTGCATTCGATCGGTATGTCACTCAATGTGCGTAAAAAGAGAGTTTACAATGATTTAGATTATAGTTATCTCAATAAAACTCTCGATATTTCGGCTATTTCCTTTCACAAAGTTTTGCAAGTTGCCCATAAATCAGATGCTATTAACAAATGGGGTTCCGTAGTTGCTTTGTCCTATATTGCAGCGCAACGTACCCTTTATGGATACAATGATATGGCAGATGCTAAATCCTTATTGGAATCCATTGCACGAAGCTTTGGTTACATTTATGGACGTCAACGAAAAATCCGTGTAAATACTATTTCTCAGTCTCCAACCCCAACAACTGCCGGTTCAGGAATCAAAGACTTAGCAGGATTGATGGATTTTACAGAAAGAATGTCGCCACTAGGAAATGCAACTGCAGATGAATGTGCTGATTATTGTATTGTTATGTTTTCAGACCTTACTAAGAAAGTAACCATGCAAAACTTGTTTCACGACGGCGGATTCTCAAATATGGGAATGAGCCTTAAAGCGATGAGTATGTATAATAAAAGCCTTGAAGATACCGATGATATAGATTAGTTTCTAGTGAAAAACTAAAATCGAATCAACACTTCGACTCCGCTCAGTGTACAAGAGAATTGATAAAATTTAAAAGACCGCAAAGTTTATAAACTTTGCGGTCTTTGCATTTTCTTTATGCGATCTTTGCGTGAACCTTTCTATCTGAGAATACCTTTTGAAATTACCAAGCGTTGCACCTGATTCGTACCTTCATAAATTTGACATAATTTTACGTCTCGCATAATTTTTTCTACAGGATAGTCTTTCGAATAACCATCACCTGCCATTACTTGCACAGCATCAGTAGCAACTTCCATTGCAATATCAGAACCGTATAATTTAGCCATAGCTGAAAACATAGAAGCTTTTTTGTGCTTTGTTTCATAAGCCCAAGCTGAGTAATAGGTCATCAATCTTGCATTTTCAATTTTTAAAGCCATATCAGCCAACATAAAACCTACTGCTTGAAGTGATGCAACCGGTTTTCCAAATTGAATTCTATTTTTTGCCCATTCTCTAGAAATTTCGTAAGCCGTACGCGCAGCTCCAAGACTTAAAGCGCCAACACCTGTACGAGTTCTGTCAAAGGTTCTCATGGCTATTAAGAAACCGTGACCTTCATCTCCAATACGATTTTCAATTGGTATTTCTACATCGTGAAAAATAATTTCGTTTTGAACAGAAGCGCGTTGCCCCATTTTTTGTAAACGTGGTTTGATTTCAATACCCGGAAAATCTTTGTGTACCAAGAAAGCAGTTAAACTTCTCGCTCCTCTTTCGGGGTTTGTAACTGCAAAAACAGTAAGATAAGTTGCCACTTCTGCATTGGTTATAAATCGTTTATGACCATTTAAAATATACTTGTCTCCTTTTCGTATTGCGGTAGATTTAATTCCAGCAACATCAGATCCGGCATTGGGCTCCGTTAAACAATAAGCAGCAACGGCTTTTTCTTCAACAATTTCTCCATAAACTCTGTCCTTTTGTTCATCAGTGCCTGCGAGAAACATAGGGGTCAAAGCCAATGTATTAGCATCAATACAAATCCCAATTCCGGCACAACCTGCACCTAATTCTTCTGATTGTATCGCTACATCAAGCAAGTTAAAACCTTGCCCACCGTACTTTTTAGGCATCGGGCCATTCATAATTCCTTCGTCGTAAGCAGCTTTTACAATGTCCCATGGAAACTCAGCTAACTCATCATATTTCATACGGTTGGGTACAATCCATCTGTCTGAAAAATCTCTGTATTTCTCTTGAATTGCAAGTTGTTCTTTTGTTAATGAAAAATCAATCATAAGAATTATTTTTATAAAGTTATTAGCTGTTTTATTCGATTAGCTAAAGTACGAAAATTAATCAATTGTAATATAATAAAAGTAAGCACAGATATTATTTAGTTTGATTAAATATTGTTAAGAGATTTTGCAATAAAAATGTATTTATAATTAAGTAAAAATATTTACTTAAGATCTTTAATAGTGACTAATATCAGTAAAACAGATGATTAAAATCATTGCAATTGCGGTATTTATAATCGAAATTTGTTGTAAATATTTATTAACCAAAAACCATTTATTATGAGAATTTTTTGCTTCTATATTAAGCAAATCAGAAGATTCTGGTTGCTTTTTTTATTACTAAGTTTTGGATACAACTTACAAGCACAAGTTGTATTACAAAAGAGAACCACTAATCAGTTAAAAAACTTTTATAATGCTCGGGAGAAAAATGCCCCTGTTGCAGTTAAAAATAAACTGAATATATTGAGAACAGAGATTAAGCAAAAGAACCTCTCTTATAAGGTTGGCTATACTGCCGTATTAGAAAGACCTCCATCACAATTGTTTGGAGAGCTAAATGAAATGCCAATACATGAAGTTAACGCCATTAAATCGGCAATGCGTGCAAAACCCTTAGAAGAATTTGTTATCACTGTTGACACAGATGGCTTACCAAGTGCTTATGATGCAAGAGATCATGGTTGGGTTTCACCAGTTGTAGATCAGGATGGATGTGGAAGTTGTTGGGTTTTTGCAGCTGTAGCAATGTACGAAAGTAACTATCTTAAAGTTAATAACACATTAGCAAAAGCTTCTGAACAGTACGCATTGAATTGTAGTGGTGGCGGAAGTTGTGGCGGCGGACTATCTTATAAGGTGTTTAGATGGATGGTGGATAATAACAAAAATCTTGAAAAACGAACTAATTTACCTTATGTAGGTTCTAAAGGAAGTTGTCCAACAGGTTCCATAGGAACTAATTACTACGCTACTTCATGGACAGTATTACGACCCGATGATGATATATCTAAAATTGCGACTCCTGCATTAATAAAAAATGCAATTATGCAATATGGAGCAGTAAAATCTAGTTTAGTCGCTTCAGGTTGGAGTGGTTATACTTCTGGTGTATTAGATGGTTATCCAAGTAATTTTAGTAGTCCTTCTTCTAATCATGCCATACTTATTGTAGGTTGGGATAATAGTAAACAAGCTTTTTTAATTAAAAATTCCTGGGGAACTGATTGGGGTTATGATGGCTTTGGTTGGGTGAAATATGGAAATTTCAATATTGGACGTCGTGCAATAATTGTAAATGCCAAAAAAAGTTATTCCGCTATAAGTAAAGTCATGAAAGGGAACGATAATGCCTTGTACTATGTCAGAGAAGTAGGATCAAAAGTGTTTTGGTTTGGTGAAACAGCAAATGGAGGATTTGCCAATGTTTTTTCAGGTACTCGATCAGGTAATACCGTTACAGGTAAATGGGCCGATGTACCAAAAGGTGGTGCTAAAAATAATGGTATTTTAACTTTTAAAATAAGTACTAATGGAAAGAAACTAACTAGAATCAACCAAACAGGTGGTTTTAGTGGTAGTTCTTGGACTGCAACTAGCTTGCCTGCAAATACCTATGGTAAAAGAATACCAGGATTCCAAGGAAGCACTATGGGAAATCTAGATGGACTTTGGAAGTGTAATGACAATGGAAATTATTACCTTAATCAGGTTGGAAACAAGGTGTATTGGTTTGGAGAAGCCTCTTTCACATCTGGAAAACCCAATTTTGCCAATGTTGCAGTTGGAATACGGACTGGAAACATTATTAAATTAAAATGGGCAGATGTACCAAAATGTAATATGGGTGGTAAAGGGCTATTGAAACTCAAAGTAACCAATGCCAATACAATAGTTAAGACAAGTGGTGTAGGATTTGGAGGATCAAAATGGACTAGAAACCAGAATAAGATTAAACCGAAAAAGGTCGTAATGAAACCAAAAAAAGTTATTGTGAAACCAAAGAGAGTAATAAAAAGGCCATAAATGCCTTTTATTACTAATTAAATAATTAAAAAACCCGGATGACCAATTGAAAGTCTCCTCTGGTTGTTCGGGTTCATTTATGTTACATAAAAGCATTTAAAAAGAGTGTTTTATATATTAATCAAACTTTCAATTTGATATTATGGATTTCTTTCAATTTTTCAGTAAACTCATATCATTTACACTAGTTTTATTATTGCCCTTTTCTTGTTGTTCACAAAAAAAAAATAAGGTTTTGGACGAAAGTGTAAATATCATCGAAGTCACTAAAGGTGAATCATTTGAAATTGAATTGCCTTCACATCCAGGAACTGGATATACCTGGAAAATTAAAGGTGAAATGGATGAATCTTGTATAAGATTAGTAAAACAAGAATACCGTGAATTGGGCGATGAAAGACTCGATATTCCAGGCTTGGATTGTTTTGAATTTGAAACCCTGAAAAAAGCTGACACCACTATAGATCTTTGGTATATCAGGTTGTGGAAAAAAGATAATGAAACTAATCCAAATATAAAGGTTGAGACCTATAATATCATTATAAAGTAACTCCTGAACCCAATTAATATTAATAAATTTTGGTATTTCGATTTATATTTAAATATTAAATTGGTTGTGCACATAACATACATATTAACATATTTTTTTCCTTTTATTTACTCCTTAAAAGAAATCCTTCTTACCTTTACTTTTTTAAAATGATATAAAATATAAGAACCGATTTAATGAGTTTGGCTATAGATATTGTCGAAGTGAAAACAAAATCTGATATAAAGAAATTTGTAAAATTTCCTTTTAGTTTATATAAAAACAATCCGTATTGGGTTCCACCAATAATCAAAGAGGAAATGGATTGTTTTAATTCCAATAAAAATCCTTCCTTCGATCATTAAGAGGTTTCACTTTTTTTAGCTTATAAGAACACTAATATTGTGGGAAGAGTTGCAGTTATAGTGAATAATGATGAAATAAACAGTTTAGCAATAAATAAAATACGCTTTGGTTGGTTTGATGTCATTGATGATATTGAGGTTACAAGAGTACTTTTAGATAAGGTGTATCAAATAGGGAAGAAGCATAATTTAGAATTTATGGAAGGACCTTTGGGCTTTTCAAATTTAGATAAAGTTGGGGTTCTTACAAAAGGTTATAAAGAAATGAGTACGATGATTACCTGGTATAATTATCCCTATTATGTAGATCATTTTGAAGCATTAGGCTTTCAAAAAAATACGAAATGGTTGGAACATTATTTTTGCACGAAGAATCTTCGTCACGACTATTATAAAAGAATGGCAGATGTTATTAAAAAGCGTTACAAACTAAAAGAGCTACACTTTAAAAAAAACTACAGATGTCTTGCCTTATGTAAACAAGATTTTTAAACTTTTTGATAAGACTTACAAAAATCTGGCTTCTTATGTTCCAATTTCCCAAAGACAGATAGATTTTTTTAAAGACAAATACATTTCGTTTATAGATCCAGAATTTATTAAATATGTAGAAGATGAAAAAGGAAATGCCGTGGCTTTTGCTATTACCATGCCTTCTTTTTCGAAAGCTTTGCAAAAAGCAAAAGGGCATTTGTTTCCGTTTGGTTTTATTCGTGAGACTCTAAAAAATTATTTTCAATTTTTTAGTTAGTCGAACTAATCCCGCTTTTTCAGCGGGATACTGGTTTAATACCTCGACCCTCTGGGTCGATTCCTTTTATTGGGTTCAGGGTTCTACCCTGAGGTTTAATACCCTTTATTTCATATCCTAAAAGCTAAAAGAAACCCTAAAGAAGTATTGTTCTATTTGATTGGAGTACATCCCGATTATCAAAAGAAAGGAGTTGTTTTTATTCTTTTTGACGAGTATGCCAAAACCTATAAAAAAAAGGGAATTGTAAAAGCCATACGGACTCCTGAATTGGTGACAAACAAAGATATAAATGCTTTGTGGAAGGAGTTTAATCCAATAAATCACAAAAAGAGATGTACTTATCGTAAAGATATAGAGTATTGATTACTCAAGTTTACTAAAAAAAGTCATCTCTTTACCAAGGAAAATATCAGTATGAAAAATCTGTACCAAATCTTTTAAAACCAAATCGGGTCGGGTAGTCGCTAATTCAAAATAAAGAACGCCACCGGTGGCTCCTTTTTTTAAAGCGTACGTATAGATTTTATCTGTTTTAAATGCGGAAAATTCTTTGTAATGTGGACTGTCAGAAAACATAGATTTCTTGGTGGTGTAAAACCCGGGAGCAATCCAAAATTCAGCATTTTTTCCTTTTTCCAATACACTTTCTAAACTCAGTGATAGGCTACCTGTGCCTTCTGAATCCTTCCATAAATAATCTGTTTTAGCATCTTTAAGATA
>JAUVOS010000117.1 GCA_030599055.1 Lutibacter sp. | reverse complement strand
CTCCTTAATTGCTTTTATCTCTAAAATTATTTTGTCAAAAACAACAAAGTCTGCATAATAATGATGAGGCAAAACAATATTTTTATATTCAATATTAAACTTTTTTTCACGACAATATACTATATCTCTTTGCCCAAATTCAATTTCTAAAGCATCACCATAAATTACTTCACTATGTCCTCTACCAAGTGTTTTATGTACTTTCATACAAGCTCCAATAATTGCATAGCTTTCATCTTTATAAAAAAGGGCTTCTTTATTCATGACTTTTTAATTTAATATTCAATATCTGATTAAATTCGTGAAATTCGTGTCCATTAAAATTGCTCCCTTGTTTATCTGCGGCTAAACTAAAGTTTATCTTCAATCAAAGCTGTCCAAATACTCAATTTTCCTTTTTCATAACGTGTCCAAATGGGTCTGACTATTCCATCATAGGCTGAGATATTATTATAATCACCAAAGAATATTGACGAAATTGGTGTAAAAGGTGATTCTGATATAATTTCATTACTAAAAGAAGTTCCTCCATCTTTTGAAATAGCTAAAACAACATCGGTTTTAGCATTTGTATAACGACTTCTGTCGTAATAAACGATATAGATATATCCGGTCACAGGATCCACACTCATCCACGTAAAAAATTGATGAGTTTTAGTGTTGTCCTGATTTACTTTTAGAGCTTGAGACCAAGTTGCTCCTTTATCCGTAGATTTTATTAAAAAAACATCGGTATTGTCTTTTCCATTTCTTTGGTCGGTCCAATTTACATAGATAGTTCCTGTGTATTTTGAATTGCTTATATCAACCATCGTTACGGGCATTCCATTACAACGTCCGATACCCGGAATGTCTTGTGCCCATCCCTCGGGTTGTTCTGCTATGAGTAGATCATTTTCTAACCATGTTTTTCCATTATCTGTACTTTTATCAAAATAAATCTGTTTATTAAAAGACCAGGCTACATAGATATTCCCATCTAAATCAACTGCCGGAACTGCTCCTTCTGTTGTATTGTCATCATCCAAACAATCTCCTTCAAATTCACTAATCGTAACAGCTTTTGAAAAGGATTCCGCTTTCTCCGTTGAAGTGGCAAAACGTATTTTGCTTTTGTGCTTTGATTCTGTACTCCCTAATTTATCAAACTCAGTCCACGTTACATAAATCTGATCTGTTTTTGGATGCGTAACAGCCCATTCTTTATCTTGATGTGCCGGTTCGTTTTTTCCTATTCCTACACCATCATTCCAGGTCTTTCCACCATCTTGTGATCTGTGAATTACTATTTGATTTAGAAATTTCTTGCTTAAAAATCTTTTCCCGTCTGGGTTTGCCAAGTGTAAATAATAGAAATCTCCTTCTTTATCAGTTATAATACACGGATCTCCAAAAACACCCAATTCCGATTTAAGTTTTCTTGTTTCCCATGTAATTCCTCCATCAAAAGAATAATGGTAGTCATCTAACACATTACCCGCAACAATATTATTTGTATTTTTAGGATTTATGGCAATTGAAGGTTCACAAGAGCCGGTAACTATAGCAATCCCTTCGGTTATTTTTATGTTTCTATAGTTACTTTGTTTTAAAGTTTTTTCTGCATCTTGCGTTGTTGTAACAACTTGTTTTGATTTACAACTAATAAATAATAAAACCAGAACTATAAATAATAAACTATAATGTTTCATAAAACCAAAAGTAGCAAAATAAAACAACTTTTTTTCGGAAAAGCCTTACTTGTTTTTATACTGCTCCCTTTATTGGCATTTACACTACATAAAGAATACTACAGCCTTACAAAAATTGTTTACAATCAAGAAAATGAAGCCGTACAAATAAGCATGCGCCTTTTTACGAATGATATGGAATTAGCACTTTCTAAAAAATACGAAAAAGCCTTAGAACTAGGTACCGAATACGAAATTGCAAATGCAAATAGATTGCTTGATTTATATTTCAATGAGAATTTTTCTATTTCAATTAACGGAGAAGAAACTCGCTATCAATTCCTCGGAAAAGAGTTTGAAAAAGATGCTATGTTTGTATTTATGGAAATTAGCGATATTGAGAGTATAAATCAAATTAGCGTTCGAAATACAATACTAACCCATAGCTTTTTTGAACAAGAAAATATAATCAAATTAAATATTAATGGGAAAGCAAAAAGTCTTATCCTAACAATTTCGAATGATAAAGGAATGTTAAAGTTCTAAAAGAATTATACCAACACTGCTATCTATTATTACCTTTGAGTTGAAATCACCATAGGTTTTTAATTACAAGCCTTAAACTAACCAGCATGAATAAATTTATAGTAAGCATTTTAATCAGTTTTTCCACTCTTTTTGCAATAGCTCAAAATCACGGGAAGCAACCGGAAAAAACAGATGAAAATCCTGTAAAAGAAGGACATTACAACATCAATAAGTTTAAGCAATTACATGAAGAATTGGCAACACCCAATGCTTATCGTACTGCTTCGGGCGCTCCCGGCTACGCGTATTACCAACAAAAAGCAGACTATAAAATTGAGGTTACTTTAGACGATAAAAACCAAAAGATCTTTGGTGAAGCTACTGTTACTTATCACAACAATTCACCCGATCCATTAGATTATCTTTGGGTGCAACTCGATCAAAATATCCGTTCTAAAGAGTCGATGTCTAAAAAAATTAATGGCGGTGGTCCAAGTGTTGGTTATAGACCTCAAAAATTTGTACAAGAGTTTATGGGAAAACCTTTTGATGGTGGTTTTAAAATTGGGTATATAAAAGACTTGAATGGAAATGATATAAAATACACCGTTAACAATACAATGATGCGTTTGGACTTGCCAGAAACTTTGGCTCCTAAAAGTAGTACCGTATTTAAAATAAAATGGTGGTACAACATCAATAATTATTTAGTGGCTCGAGGTCGTTCAGGTTACGAACATTTTGATGAAGATGGCAACAATCTGTATATCATCGCACAATGGTTCCCTCGAATGGCAGTCTATAACGATGTAGAAGGTTGGCAAAATAAACAATACTTGGGTCGTGGTGAATTCACCTTAGTTTTTGGTGATTACGACGTACGAATTACCACTCCTTCAGACCATGTTTTAGAGGCAACCGGCGTATTACAAAATCGTAAGGAAGTATTTACAAAAGAGCAATTTAAACGTTGGGAAAAAGCGCAAAAATCTTTTGACAAACCCGTAATTATTGTAACTCAAAAAGAGGCTGAAGCTAAAGAAAAGAGTTTTTCATCTCAAACAAAAACCTGGCATTTTAAAGCAGAGAAAGTTCGTGATTTTGCTTTTTCAAGTTCCCGTAAATTTATCTACGATGCACAAGCAATTAAATTTGGGAATAGAACCGTTATGGCAATTTCGCTATATCCCAAAGAAGGAAATCCGTTGTGGGAAGAATTTTCTACCAAAACTGTGGTTCATACAATAGAATCGTATTCACGTAGGACATTTGATTATCCCTATCACAAAGCAATATCTATAAATGCCAAACAACAAGGTATGGAATACCCCATGATTTGTTGGAATTATGGTCGTTCAAGACCCGATGGCACCTATGCAGAACGTACTCGAACAGGCGTAATAGGTGTTATTATTCACGAAGTCGGACATAATTGGTTTCCCATGGTTGTCAATTCTGATGAACGTCAATGGGGTTGGATGGACGAAGGATTAAACACATTTTGTCAATTATTGGCACAAGAAGAACTTGAGAAAGATTTCCCTACAAGAGGTTATCCAAAAGATTTAATTGAATATATGACTGGTGACCAAAGTAAAATTGCACCCATTATGTCACAACATGAGGCGGTTTTTAACAGTGGCAAAAATGCCTATCACAAACCTACTGCAGGCTTGTATATGCTTCGCGAATTTATAATGGGACATGAGTTATTTGATCATGCTTTTAAAACCTACGCCAATCGATGGAAATTTAAACATCCTTCAACTGCTGATTTTTTTCGCACTATGGAAGATGCTTCGGGTGTTGATTTAGATTGGTTTTGGCGCGGTTGGTTTTACACAACCGATGTAAATGATATTGGCATTAAAGAAGTTAAACAATTTGTTGTAACCGACAAACCAACTGCCAGAGTTAAACGTATGGCAAAAGCCTATGGAATGACAATGGAACAATTTCCTAAAATGTTGTATCTCGTTTCCAAAGAAAGTGATGATTTTAAACCGGAAATGTTAGACAAAACCGATCCCTCTAAGGATTTTGAAATTCTTAAAGACTATTTGGAAAAAAACTTCACAAAAGAAGAACAAGCACAACTAAAAAACAGCACCTATTTTTATGAGATTGTTTTTGAGAAGAAGGGAGGTTTAGTCATGCCAATTCTAGTAGATTTTGTCTATGCTGATGGTACGCGTGAAAGCTTTAACTATCCTGCAGAAATATGGATGCGCAATGACGATGAGGTTCGAAAAGTTTTTCCATCAGACAAAGAAATTGTTGAAATTATCATCGATGCCAAGCTAATAACAGCAGATGTTGATACGAGAAACAATCATTGGCCAAAAAAGGAAACAAAAACTAAGTTCGAAAAATTTAAGGAGACGAATAAATAGGCTTTAGGCTTTAATCTTTAGGCTTTAGTCTTTAGGATTTAGAAAATTCTACAAATAACAAAATCTAATTAGCGCGTTGCGTACAGCATAGAACGTATAACGAAAATATGAGCATTGAAATAGCATATAATTCTTGGGCGAGTAGCTATGACTCAAATAAAAATAAAACTAGAGATTTAGACAAAAAGGCTACTATAGAAACACTTGAAATGTATTCTTTTGAAAGTGTTTTAGAATTAGGTAGTGGAACAGGAAAAAACACCGAATATCTCGTTGAAAAAGCTTCAAAAATTATCTGTTTTGACTTTTCAGAAAAAATGCTTGCCAAAGCTAAAAAAAGAATTGCCAGTCCAAAAGTTCAATTTGTGAAAATCGATTTGAATAAAGAGTGGAATTTATCCGATAATTCTGTTGATTTGATAACTTGTAGTCTGACTTTAGAACACATACAAAACTTAGATAAAATATTCAACCAAGCTTATCATAAACTAAAACAAGGTGGTCTATTCTTTATTTGTGAATTGCATCCAATCAAGCAATATTTAGGAAGTAAAGCCCAGTTTGAAACAGAAGAAGGAATCAAAGATTTAGAAGTATTTACACACCATTTATCAGAATATTTAGAATTTGCTTATAAATATCAGTTTAAACTGCTTGAAATCAAAGAATGGTTTGACGATGTTGACAAGGATAGAAATCAATTGCTAAAAATCCCCAGACTTATCTCATTTGTTTTTAAAAAATAGATGTTAAATATCCTTTGGAACACTATGGCCAATAACCAAATCCCTAAGCTTGGTTTGACCTACAAAAAAACCCCGCCATTGGGCAGGGTTTTATAAAAGAGTTGTATTCTTTTATATGTCTTCGAAGTTTACATCTGTAAAACTGTCTGTATCAGGTTTTGTTTCTTCAGATCCTTCTTCAATTTCAGATGGTTTTACAAAATCTTTTTGATGGCGTTCAGAAATAACTTCTTCACCTTTTTCTTTTAAGATAAAATCCGTTGCTTCTCCTAAACGTTCTCTAAACTCTGCAAAATCTTCTTTGTATAAAAATATTTTGTGTTTTTTAAAATGGAATGACCCATCTTCATTAGTAAATTTTTTACTCTCAGTAAGTGTTAAATAATAATCACCTGCTTTGGTTTCTCTTACATCAAAAAAGTAAGTTCGTCTTCCTGCTCTCATTATCTGAGAAAATATTTCTTCTTGCTCTTGATATTTGCTATCACTCATAGTTTCCTTCAATTAAATTAATTGTGTTTATAATTATAAGCGACAAAGCTATAAAAATAATTGATATTAAAATGTTTTTAAGAAAAAAACAACGATTTATGGGTAAATATTTATAAACAAGCTAATAACAAGGCTAATGCACTTATAATAATGATTGAATAATAGAATGATAAAATGATTTAATGAAGTCTCTCTTTTATCAATTTCACCTTTTATTAAGCACCTAAAATCCGCAAGGTTTTGATTAGTGTAATCATTATTAGGTATCTCGTTATATTATATTATATCATTTATTTGAGCCCGAAAAATTCGTGTCAATTAGTGTAATTCATGTCAGTTATAAAAAAGACTTTAGAGTTTAAGAAACAAATATTAAATACCAATAATATTGCATTTTAGCATTGAAAATTATAGGTAAAAATGTACTTTTGTTCAGATTAATATGCAAGCAAATAATAATATGACCAAAACAATTATTTCAACTGACAAACTACATAAAATGTCTCCTGTTTTTGGACAAGCTTCCTTTAACCAACATGAAGAAATAGTATTCTTTAATGATGAAGACAGTGGATTAAAAGCAATAGTAGGAATTCATAATAGTGTATTGGGTCCTGCTTTAGGAGGAGTACGCATGTGGAACTACGCAACAGAATGGGATGCCTTGAATGATGTATTGCGCCTCTCTCGCGGCATGACCTATAAAGCAGCGGTAAGCGGACTGAATCAAGGTGGCGGAAAAGCAGTAATTATTGGTGATTCTAAAACACAAAAAACAGATGCTTTGATGCGTAAATTTGGTGAATTTATCCATTCTTTAGGTGGGAAATACCTCACCGCGGAAGATATGGGAATGGACACCCATGACATGGATATTATTCGTGAAGTGACTCCGTATGTAACAGGTGTTTCAGAAGAAAAAGGAGGCTCAGGGAATCCTTCTCCTTTTACCGCTTTAGGAGTCTATATGGGTATGAAAGGAGCTGCTAAATATCAGTTTGGATCTGAAAACTTAACCGGTAAAAAAGTTTTGGTGCAAGGAATAGGTCATGTAGGCGAAATACTTGTTAAATACCTAACCGAAGAAGGGGCAATAGTAACAATAAATGATATCAACGAACAGGCTTTAGAACTA
The DNA here is from genome assembly GCA_030599055.1 of Lutibacter sp. GTDB lineage: Bacteria > Bacteroidota > Bacteroidia > Flavobacteriales > Flavobacteriaceae > DQTL01. Next base: position 633 of record JAUVOS010000117.1, on the reverse strand, counting down.
GTTAGTAAAAAATACAATACGAATATTCATCGCGGAATGGATATTTATGATTTAGATGTAGATATTTACGCGCCATGCGCTATGGGTGCTACTTTAAATGACACTTCGATTTCACAACTAAAAGCAAAGGTGATAGCAGGTGCTGCAAACAATCAACTTGCTGATGAAATTAAACATGGCAAATTATTACAAAAAAAAGGAATTGCGTATGCCCCTGATTTTCTAGTAAATGCGGGTGGCATTATCAACATTTACCGTGAAGTAGCAAATATTAGTAAAGAAGAAGCTGTTCAAAGAACAGAAAACATATTCAACACGACACAAGAAATCCTCCATTTAGCCCAAGAAAAGAATTTAAGCTCACACCAAGCTGCATTTAATTTGGCTCAGAAACGGATTGATGACAGAAAAGCTGAGTTTTAAGTTGTGGGCTATGCGCTTTTGAGCCGCAGGCTGAGCGAGTAAACCTTAAGCTGATAAGTATATGCCAAGCCCATAATACAGAGGAATAATAAGCTTATAAAAATTATATGATACAATTAACGAACAAAGTAAAGTAAAATATTATATTTGTCCTCTTAAAAATAGGTTCTTTTAATGATCAATCGCAGACATATACGCATCAAAGTAATG
>JAUVOS010000207.1 GCA_030599055.1 Lutibacter sp. | reverse complement strand
TCATTATGGTAAATATCGTTCTTAAATTATTTAAAAATACACATGTAAAACAATCTATTCCTGCCAGCCTGAGTGAAGCTTCATCAAAACAACAACTATTGCACCCGTTATTCAGTTTTCTCAATATTAAAGAAGGAGCTGTTCAACTTAAATCATCTCTTTGGGTATTTTATTACCTTGTTTTTACACTACTGATTTTGGCTTTAACACAACCAGTAAGAGTTGGAGAAAGATTACCCGAGCCACCGCAAGAACGCGATATTGTTTTTATCGTTGATACGTCAGTTTCTATGATTTTGCGTGACTATGTACTAAATGGTGAACGCATAGATCGCATGAGTCTATTAAAAGGCGTGCTAGATAGCTTTATACATAAACTTAAAGGTGAGCGCATGAGCATCATAGTCTTTGGTGATCATGCCTATACACTCGTGCCGCTTACATCGGATGAACGGTTATTGAGAAGAATGTTATCACGTGTTCAAGCTACCATGGCAGGAAGGTTTAATGCTATAGGTGAAGCAATTGCGCTTGCGGTAAAACAGGCAACGAAAGCGGATGGAACTAATAAGCGTAAAAGAGTACTGGTTCTATTAACCGACGCAGATCAACCCACAGGAAAGATTGATCCAATAATTGCAGCTCAATTAGCAAAGAAATCAAAACTCCCCCTTTATACAATAGCTATTGGTGCAACAACACATGCAGCAGAAGAAAAAAGGCAAGGCGGTTTATTATATTCCCCTGTTAACCTTAATTTAATTCAACAACTTTCATCTATAACCGGAGCAAAAAATTACCAAGCAGGAAATCCAAGCGCACTAAAAAATGCTATTCAAGAAATCAGTTTACACGAAACAAACAAACAAGAAATGAAACCTCTATATATTCGTGAACCACTTCATTATTGGTTATTGATCATTGCGTTAGTGGTTTTTATTAGCCAACAAATAATTTACGCTTCGAGAAAAGTATATTTTCAATGAATATTCTTTCTAACATACAGGACATCTATTGGAGAGAACCACTTTGGCTGTTGCTTTCGTTACAACCTTTTATTTTTTTGTTCCTCAAAAAAATGGTTGCGAAGAAAAACCGTGTTATTTATGCTGAAAAAAAACTCCAGCCATGGGTTGTTTTTCCTAATGACTACTCTCTGTTTAATTTATTTTCTAGCAAAAATACTGCTTATATTATAGCTTGGTTATTATTCTCTATCGCGCTAGCAGGACCAAGGGTGCCATTAAGTCAAAAAGATAAATCTCAGCTTATTGGTGCCAATATTATGTTGGTTGTTGATTTATCACGTTCGATGAAAGCAATGGATGTATTACCAAATAGAATACGCCGTGCAAAAATCGAAATATATGAATTATTAGAAAAAGCTAAAGAACATCGTATCGGTATCACTGTTTATTCAGCACGGCCTCACCTATTTGTCCCTTTAACATATGATCATAAACTATTAAAAACATACCTTAATTCATTAGAAAAACTAACCTTTCCCACATTAGGTAGTGATCCTTATGCTGCAATTAAATTTGCGCAAAAAGAATTAACAAAAGAAAAAGGCACATCTAGCATTATTTTATTAACCGACGGTGACTTTCCAAAGTTAACAGCAGAGAAAATCAACCTTCTACAGAAAAAAAATATACCACTATATGTCTTAGGAATTGGCTCTATAGAAGGTGAAGCAATACAAATTGAAGATGGAACGTGGCTAAAATATAAACAGCAGGACGTCGTTTCAAGAATGAATCAAGAAAGTTTACAGAAGATAGCGGAACAATTGGATGGAAAATATAGCTCTGTGTATGATGATGATTCAGACTGGGAAGGACTTTATACAAACGGTGTAGCTAAACATAATACTCTTTCGAATATTGATAGCAAACAACATATTGTATGGCGTGAATATTTTCATTACTTTTTATTTCCCTCAATATTATTATTTTGGTTCTCTTTAAGCATATATCGCTTTAAAGAAAGCAAGCATGTCTTAACTTTTTCATTTTTATCGCTATTTCTATTTTCTATCCCTGAAAACAATGTAAATGCATTTGAAGTTGAATTTGGTCAAACACAAGAGCAATCTGCTTTTCGAGCATACAAAAACAAAAAATTTAATACCGCAGAAAAGCTATATAACAATATTAATGGATACACCGGATACTTTGGCCAAGGTAATAGTTCGTACAAGATGGGGCATTATAAAAAATCTATCCAACTATTTATTTCTGCAACACTCAGTGCGAAGACAGAAACTCAAAGAGCTAATGCATTATATAATCTTGCAAATAGTTACTTTAGAACAGGACAGTTTTCTTCAGCAATAGCGACCTATAAAGATGTGCTGCGCTATGAACCCAATAATGAAGCTAGTTTATATAATATTAAGATCAGCCAGGCACTAAAAGAAAATATCGAACAACGCTTAAAAGAAAAAGAAAAAATACTGGCTACTTATCGTCAAGGACGAGGGGCTCGTTCTGAAAAAGTAGCTGACGGTACAGAAATCAGTGAAAATACTTCAGTATCGATGGGCGACGATGTAAATAAAATAAATACAGACATCCCTTTACCGGAACTACCAAATATTGATGACGACATTCTTAAAAAACTCATTATCTCTGGATTAGAAAACATAAGGTTTGCAGAACAAGGAAGAACAAATATAAACCAAACCAAACAAAACACGTATTCCAATATCGATCTATTAAATGTACAACAACAAACACATAAAATTAATGACAACCAGCATTTGTTATGGAAAAGACTTTTTGAGATGGAAGAAGGATTCCCTGCTCCAGTAGAGGAAAGGAAAATACTGCCTGGGATTAAACCATGGTAAGCGAAAAAATAAAAAAGATAGGGGTTATCGCTCTCTTATCTCTGATTAGTTATTTCAATACTAACATAGCATTTTCTAGTACAGAAAAATTATTTTTGTTTATTGAAAAAAGTGACTTTATGCTTGGACGCCCTATTCGTGTAGATTTATATGGCATCTCACTGAAAACCAAAATAACAGATATCGACTTAACTAAGCTTGATGAAAATTTTGGCGTAGTAACGGATTATTCAATCAATGATACTCATGATAAACGTTGGCCAAACCAGTCCGTACAAATTTTAAAACTCAAACTCTATCCTAGACATATCGGTAAAATAACGATCCCAAGTTTGCATTCAAACAATATAAAAACTAATGAAAAAGAAATTGATATTGGAGTCGGAGAAACAAGCGAACCGAAAATATTTTTATCCACTAAAAATCCTTATGAACGACAACAGTTCACCCTTAATATTTCAATAACATCTGATAATGCAACTTCACGTTTATCTATTAGAGAAGATTTCAAAATAAAAGGTTTCGAAAGCACCCCACTCCCTTTTATTCGTGTAAAAGAAAAAAATGGTACCTATACCAACAAAATTGGTTGGGCAATAACAGCATTAAAAAATGGGAAGCAACGAATTGAATTACCTCCTGTAGAATATAGTGTTAGTGGTGTTTTACGAAAAAAGTTCTATTTAGCAAACAATACGATCAATATTAGGTCTCTTCCCTCTTATGTCCCTCCAACCTTACCGATTGGTGAAATCACAGTACAGAGCCAACCACCCTCTAATTGGTTAATCCAAACTGATTCACTTGCTTATTGGAAAATAAATATTAAAGGAAAAGTAAATAATCCTTATCGTCTCCCTGCAATTTTGAGACAAATAAAATCAAATTCTCAGATACAATTTTTACCTGTTAATTCAAAACATTTAAGTGAAATATCTAATAACAACCTACTAAGCATTACCAATCACACGATTCCATTTAAAGCTTTAAGCAGCGGATTCTTAAAACTCCCCGATCTACATGTTCAATACTTCGACCCAATCAATGGAGAAATTAAAGATATAGTATATAAATCTAAACGAATTTTAGTTTTAGGATTATTTTGGCAGGTCGCGTTAGGAATTATTGCATTATATATTTTTTATAATTTATTTAATGCTATCTATAAAAAAATAATAAAACTAAAAATTTCAACCAACAAAAGAAATCAAGCTTTACAAAACTTATTGAAAACGGAAAATATTTCACAATTAAAAGAGTCTATAAAGTTAATTGCAGAAGCTGAGTGCTGGCCAAGAAATATGACTGTAAGTCAGTGGGGAAATA
>JAUVOS010000235.1 GCA_030599055.1 Lutibacter sp. | reverse complement strand
TTCTTGGTTCTCTTTTCTCTTTTCTCTTCTCTCTTCTCTCTTCTCTCTTCTCTTCTCTTTTATTAGATAGAACGCAGATGAAGCAGATTTGGCTGATTTACACTGATGTGGAATGTTCTTTTTTCTTTTCTCTTTTTTCTTTTTTCTTTGTTCTTGATTCTTGATTCTTGATTCTTGTTTCAGGCATCACTTATCTAACGCACTATAAACAGAATTTTTAGAAATAAATTCGGGGACAATGGCTTTTAATTGTTTGACGATTTCTTTTTCGGAGAGCTTTTTCTTTTTAAGAATTTCGATACTTGCTAGAAGTTCTTCTTGATTTACAGTAGCTACTTTTGCAATCATAATTTTTGGGTGATGTGTTGCAATATTATTTTCGTTGTCAGTCAGTAATTCCTCGTAAAGTTTTTCACCGGGACGTAAACCAATAATTTTAATATCAATTTCAGCCGGATATTTAAAACCAGATAATTGTATCATTCGTTTTGCCAAGTCGTAAATCTTTACAGATTTTCCCATATCAAACACAAAGACTTCACCACCTTTTCCCATAGAACCTGCTTCCAACACCAATTGGCAAGCTTCAGAAATCGTCATAAAGTAACGGGTGATATCTTTATGTGTTAAGGTAAGCGGACCGCCATCAGTAATTTGTCTTTTGAACAATGGAATTACAGAGCCGTTTGAACCCAATACATTTCCAAAACGGGTAGCGATAAACTGAGTCTTTTTTTGAGAAGCACAATAGCTCGCATAAATTTCAGCAACACGTTTTGTGGCTCCCATTACGTTTGTTGGGTTTACCGCTTTGTCGGTAGATATCATCACAAATTTTGCAACCTTATGTTGTATTGCTAAATCCATTACTATTTTTGAACCCAATACATTTACCTGAACTGCTTCGTAAGGGTTTTCTTCCATTAATGGAACGTGCTTATAGGCGGCGGCATGATATACTATTTGTATTTTATAGCTTTTAAAAAGGGAGTACATTCTATCGTAATCGCGAATATCGGCAACAATGCATTCAAAATTTTTGATTCCTTTTTGAATAAAGATTTGTTGTAAGTCGTAAATAGGCGATTCAGCTTGATCTAATAAAATTAGTTGTTTGTATTTGTATTGACTAATTTGCTCGGCTAGTTCACTACCTATGGAACCCGCAGCACCGGTAATTAATACAACTTTTTCTTTTAATTCTTTTTGAATTTCCGGATTACTCAGATAAATGGGTTTTCTATTTAGCAAATCCTCGATTCGCACTTCCTTTATTTGGGAAGTTTTTAATGTGCCATCAATCCAATTATCAACAGGTGGAACAATTTTGACTTTTATAGGGAGATTTGTAATAGTATCGACAATATTTAACAAATCAGAAGAAGCAATGTTTTGGATAGATACAATAATCTCTTTGATTTGATGTTTTTCAATAAAAGTTTCGTTTATCTGGTCGCTATGAAAGACAGGGACTCTATCGTATGATTTTCCCTTTTTCGATTTATTATCGTCGATATATCCAACTACTTTGCTATTACTTTTACCATCATTTTTTATGGCAGCATAGGTAATTAGTCCCGATTCTCCTGCTCCATAAATTAAGATTTTTCTACCGGACTCTGTCCCTTTTGTAAAGACATTGTAAACATATTTAAAAAGATAGCGGCTGGCTACTAAAACAAGAACATTTAACAGAAAATGAATGGTGATAATAGATAGTGGAATGGTAAAGGTTTCTAAAATGTGAAACTGACGGTTTAAAAATACAATTATTGCTAAAAAAGATGCGAGTAGAAGAGAAGCGATAAAAACATTATATGCATCACGAGTTCCGGTATGTCGTATGACACCTTTGTAGGATCCAATCAAGTAAAAACTAAAGAGTGCTATCACGGCTACAAAAGGAAGCTGATAAACAAAATGATGCGCTCCAAAGTTTAGTGTAAAGTTAAAACGTACTAAATAAGCGACAAAAAAAGTTTGGACTACTAGGGAAATATCAATAAGCAAGACAACCCAACGAGCGGTAACTTGATTATTGCTTTTTATGAAGTTAGGCAATGTCATTGACACTTTTGATTATAATGGGGAAACAAAGATACTGTATTGTTTGGAATGTTATTCGTGAGACTCTAAAAAATTACCTGTCAAGCTTTTTAGCATGATTCCAATTTTTTAGTTGGTCGAACTAATCCCGCTTTTTCAGCGGGATACTGGTTTAAAGTACTTTATACATCAAAAAATGAGAGCCTACCTTTGGAATTTGGAATTTATTCCCTTTAATTGAAAATCCCATTTTTTTATAAAATTCAACTGCAATAATTCTAGCGTTACACCAAAGAATTTCATATTTCCGTCCTTCTTTAAGGAATCTAAAAGACGCATCAATCAAAAGCTTTCCAATACCTTGTTTTTGCAGACTTTTATCGACTGCCATTCCTCTTAATTGATAAGTTGATACATTTGGAAATGTCTTATGAGAATTAGGAATTAAAGTCACAATACCTATGCATTTATTGTCAAGAAAAGCTCCTAAATGAATAGTTTCTTTGTGTTTGTCCCCAACAAAGTGATAATTTTCTGGAATACCATTACGCAAAATTTCAATGCGTAGCGGATAGGTTTTTTCTACATTTATTTCCTTTATAGTAATCATTATTTTAATTTCTTTCCAATAATAAAAAATACAATAATTGGAATTGCTAATAACACGAGAGTGAGCGTTCTTGTTAGGATAAGATCAGGAAGCATTACTATACTTAACACAAGACCCGAAACCGCTCCACCTAGATGCGCGGAATGCCCGATGTTTCCTAGTTGCTTTTTCATACCAAAAACAGTATATGCTAAATAGCCAATTCCAACGATATAGGCGGGTATAGGAATAGGAATAAACATAATATAAAGACTCATATTTGGAAATAATAATATGGCGGCAAATAGTACGCCCGAAACAGCACCAGAAGCGCCTACAGCACTATAATAGGTTTCCTTCTTATGGTAAAAGTATGTTAGAACATTTCCGACTAACAAGCTTATAAAGTATATTAAAACAAAACTAATTTGTCCTAAATAATTGATTACGACAGGAGCAAAGAAGTAAAGGGTAAGCATATTAAACAATATATGTGAAATATCAACATGTAAAAAGCCAGAACTAAGTAATCTAATATAGTCTCTGTCAGAAATGGGCACTATTTGAAATTTATACTTATTAAAGAAAGTCGAATCATTAAGGCCTTTAATTGAAAATAAAACAGTTACTAATATGATGCCAATCGTTATTTTATCCATTTAATTATTTTTTATACAAATGCTCTATTACTATTAAAAACGCATACGTCATATATTATCAGCAGCAAAAATAATAAATTAAACTAATTTATCTAAGTACATGACAAAAATATAATTCATTGAATATCAACAAATTAAGTCTTAAAAAATTAG
>JAUVOS010000054.1 GCA_030599055.1 Lutibacter sp. | reverse complement strand
GCCTTAAAACAATTTTTTAAGAAAGCTTCAAAAATGCCTTGGTTTGACAATACGATCTTTATCATCACGGCAGACCATTGTAACCAAACAATTATACCGGGTTACAAAAATAGCCTTGGCGCTTTTGCGGTTCCTATAATCTTTTATCAGCCTTCTCAAACAAATTTGGCAAAGATGGATACTACTGTCACACAGCAAGTAGATATATTACCCATTCTATTGCGCAAGCTCAATTATAGCGGTGCTTTTATATCCTTTGGTTCAGATAGTCAAAATGACTCCTTTCCATTTGCTATCAACTTTATTAACCAAACTTGGCAATTTGTAGATAATGATTATTTCTTACAATATAGAGATGGAAAAAGTGTCGGACTTTATTTGTATAAAACCGACATATTGTTAAAGAATAATCTCTTGCTAAAAGAACCGGAAACAATTAAACGATTGGAAAAATTCTTAAAGGCATATATTCAACAATACTACAATCGCCTGATTGAAAACAGGATGACCGTAGTTCCTTAGTGTTTTTGGCACCTATTCAACCTATTTTCTAATCTTTCTACTTTACAGGTTTTAATTAGTATTGAGATATGAGTATTGAGATTTGAGATTTGAGATTTGAGATTTGAGCACTTTATAAAAACAACTTGTTTACAAGGAAAAAATAACGTATCTCAATTCTAATTACTCAATACTCATATCTTTTATCTTAATTTGATTTGGATGAATTGTTCGTATTTTTTATAACTTTGTAACAATCCTAGCTACTTCCCTACTCATAAGTGAGTGTCCAAACAAAACATAAATCACATGGCTTTACAATCGAATTTAATACAGCAAGCAGCATTTAATCCAAAAATTAAAAACTATCTATTTTGGATCATAGCCTTTTATTTAACAATTACGCTGATTGGTATTCCTTTTCTTATCTTTTGGTTTCTAGGATATGGCAAATATATTAGTAAGCGTTATTTCGATAATTTAAAATGCAAATTAACCGACAGACATTTAATGTTTAGCAAAGGCGTATTTTTTAAAGTCGAAAAAACAATTCCATTAGAGAATATTCAAGATTTGACCTTTATTGATAATCCCTTTTTAAAATATTTTGATTTACGAATTCTTAAAATCAAAACTGCCGGACACAGCAAACCCGAAGGAAGTGATATGAAACTCGTTGGAATTATGAATGCTGCTGATTTTAAAGATAATGTACTACAACAAATGGCATTGCAAAAATCTGTTAATCAACCTGAAAGCCTACAAATAGAAGCGAGTACTAAAAAAACCCTTAGTATTTTAATGGAAATTAGAGATAGTTTAAATGAAATAAAGAAAAAAGGCTTTGGTTTAAAGTGATATAACGCCAGCAACTGTCGCTGCTTCTTTATATTTTTTAATAACTAAGTCTGCTGAATTCAATTTTACTAAAATTGTTATACTTGTATAGTTACCTTTTCGCGACTCTTTAGTAGTGATTACAGCGCCCATATTATCAAAAAAATTTTCAATTTTTTTAACGCCATCATCTTTCGTTGGAACAATAAATTTATATAGGTATTTTGTAGGAAATGCAGTCGTTTCCTCTAAAGTAGCTTTTAGTTTTATATAAAATTCTTTTGGCTTCATTTTAGTATATATAGAGTACTTTTTAAAATGTATAAACGAATAATTTGTCAATTAACTAGAAAATTCATACTTCAAATAGCGTAAAGCATACAGCGTACTGCTTAAAGCGCAAAGCGCAAAGCAAATCTCCTAACTATACATTATATTCCGTAGTTCTTTGATTTTTGGATTCTCTAAATATTCATCAAAAGTACTAATACGATCAATAATACCCTTTGGAGTTATCTCAATAATTCTAGTTGCAAGTGTTTGCGCAAATTCATGGTCATGTGTAGCAAATAAAACAGTGCCCTTATACTTATTCAACCCATTGTTAAAAGCCTGAATAGCCTCTAGGTCAAGATGATTTGTCGGTTCATCAATAAGTAAAACATTAGCGCGCAATTGCATCATTCGTGATAACATACAGCGTACTTTTTCTCCACCAGATAATACATTTACTTGTTTTAAGGCTTCATCTCCACTAAATAACATTCTACCAAGGAAACCTCTTAAATGAACTGCTTCTCTTTCTTCTTCTGTTTTTGCCCACTGACGTAACCATTCTACTAAATCGTTGTCACTTTCAAAGAACTGAGAATTATCAACCGGCAAATAGGATTGGGTTGTAGTAACTCCCCATTTAAATGTACCTTTATCTGCTTCCATATTTCCCATTAAAATCTCAAAAAAGGCATGTAAAGCATTCGAATTACGTGATAATACAGCTACTTTATCACCTTTGTTTAAATTGAGATGTATATCATCAAATAAAATCTCACCGTCAATGGATTTTGTCAAATGTTCAATATTTAAAATTTGATCTCCTGCATGGCGTTCTTGCTCAAAAAAGATGCCCGGATAACGTCTACTAGATGGTTTAATATCACCAATATTCAATTTATCGATCATCTTTTTACGACTAGTCGCTTGTTTTGATTTCGCAACATTAGCCGCAAAACGACGTATAAATTCTTCTAATTCTTTCTTCTTATCCTCTGCTTTTTTATTCTGTTGAGCTCTTTGTCTAGCAGCCAATTGACTTGACTCATACCAAAACGAATAATTACCTGAATAATGCGTTATTTTTCCAAAATCAATATCCGAAACATGCGTACAAACTGCATCTAGAAAGTGCCTGTCATGCGATACAACGATTACCGTATTGTCAAAATTCGCCAAAAAGTTTTCCAACCAACCTATTGTTTCAAAATCTAAATCATTGGTAGGCTCATCCATAATTAGTACATCAGGATTCCCAAAAATAGCCTGTGCAAGTAAAACACGCACTTTTGCTTTATTATCTAATTCTGCCATTTTTGTAAAATGCATGGCATCCTTAATTCCTAGAGATGAAAGCAAGTTGGCCGCTTCACTTTCAGCTGTCCAACCTCCCATTTCTTCGTAAGTAGCACTTAAGTCTCCTACTTTAAGTCCATCTTCATCAGAAAAATCTGATTTGGCATAGATTGCATCCATTTCATTTTTCAGTTCAAATAATGGCTTATTTCCCATTAAAACCGTTTCTAAAACTTGAAATGCATCATAAGCAAAGTGATCTTGTGTTAACACAGACATTCGTTTGCCTTTTTCTAAATGAATATGACCTGCTGTTGGGTCTTCTTCTCCTGCTAATATTTTTAAAAATGTGGATTTTCCAGAGCCATTTGCTCCGATTATACCATAGCAATTTCCCTGTATAAATTTGACATTTACTTCGTCAAATAAAACTCTTTTTCCAAATTGCACAGAAAGGTTAGATACTGATAACATATTCTTGTAAATTATTCGGCTGCGAAAATAAGATTATTTAAGGGATTTACAAGTTGTTAGACAATATTAACTTCTGTCCGGTCAAATGCTTATTAAATTTTAGAATAGGAATGATTTCAAACTCTAAAACTTTTGAAATTTAACCGCAAGGCGCGCTAGGTTTTACGCAAAGTTCGCAATGCTTAGCGACCTTTGCGTAAATCTTTTGCGTTCTTTTGCGGTTAGAAAATGATTTACAATCAATCTATTATATTTTATATTCTCTTTAAAGTCCCAACCTTACTATAAACTAGAGCCTTTAAAACTTTAACCTTTTTAACCTCAAACTTTTAACCTACTATTAAAAAATCTTAACACGGAATTAACAGCTACTCATTGTTGACTCATTAATTTTGTTGAAATGAAATATTTTTACTTTTTCATATTAATCGGAATTTTATTTATAGGTTGTAAAACCCAGCCCGAAGATACATCTATTTATATTGGTGGTGAAATCGTAAACCCCAAATCAGATGTAGTCTTGCTAATGCAAAAAGACAAGATTATTGACAGTATCCCTTTAAAAAAGAATAATACGTTTGGCAAAAGAATATCCGAAATTAAACCCGGGTTATACTACTTTAAACACGCTTATGAATTTCAATACCTCTATTTAGAACCTCAAGATAGTATTCATCTCAGATTAAATACATGGGATTTTGACGAGACTTTAGTTTTCGAAGGAAAGGGAGCTGCAAAAAATGAACTCCTATTAAATCTGTTTCTAGAAAATGAAAAAGAAGAGACTATTTTTTATTCCTATTTTTCATTACCCGAAAATGAGTTTCTAAATAAAATTGATGAAGCGAATACACGACATACTGAATTATTGACAAACCTTGTTGAAACTGATAATACATTATCAAAACAATACCTTCATTTGGCAGAAGCAGCCATCAAGTATCCTCTTTTGCGTTTAAAAGAATTGTATCCATATTATCATAAAAAAACTTTGGGATTAGATAGTGTGGTAAAAGTTTCAAGCAATTTTTATAGTTATCGAAAACATACAAACCTTAACGATTCTTTCTTATCTGAGTATTATGCTTATCAAAATTTCGTATCTGCTCATTTATACAATCTCGCTTATCATGAGAATAACGGTAAAATTTTCGATAAGAATTTTAGTGCAAAATTGATACAAATTATCGCAAATAAGATCAAAACCCCGGATCTTAAAAATCGTTTTTTACGTAGAGAGATTAATTATCTTTTCTTTAGCAAACCTGATTTTATTGACGCAGAATATTTAAAAATTTTTTATAAAAATTGTACTGATTCAACAACAATAAATAATTTTAATCAATTAAAAAAGGATAGAGAAGCTTTACCAATAAACAACCATTTTCCTAACTTTATGATTCAATCAACTCAAGGTGAAACAAGTGAAATTGAAAAAGTAATTTTAAATAAAAATGCTGTTATTTACTTCTGTTCAGCAAAAAATATATTTGATGAATATTTGGTTAAAAGAATTCAATTTCTAAAAAACAAGTATCCCCAAATCACTTTTATAGGATTAATCTATAATGATTCCGGTTTTTCAAAATCTTGTTTTAATAGTAAAATAAAGGAGCAATATTACTTAGCTGCTGACAGTGACGGATATAACTTTATTTCAACGAATTACACAAGAACCATTCTTGTAGATTCTAATGGAAATGTAGCCAATAGCTTTACACTACTAACCGGCAATCAGATAGAAAAGCAACTCTACAAACTGATAAAACCCTAATTTACTTGATAATTGGAGTCATTTCAATTTTTTCTTTATCTTTATATCCGTGTGAAGCACCTACACTACTAACACAAGTTACTGATAAATAATAGTTTAAATTGATATTTGTCATATATAAATGACTAAAGCATAGTTGAATTTGTGCTCTAAATAATTTAATAACCAAATAATAACAGATAATAATGTCAGAAATAGGAGTATTTGAGTTTCAAGGTAAAAGGTATGAATTTCCCGTTGAAATAGGAACAGAAAATGAAATTGCAATAGATATTAGCAAATTAAGAAGTAAAACGGGTGGTGTTATCACTCTAGATCCGGGATATAAAAATACTGGTTCTTGTAAAAGTGCAATAACCTTTTTAGATGGTGAAAAAGGAATACTTAGGCATAGAGGATACCCTATTGAGGATTTAGCTAAAAGATCCAATTTTTTAGAGGTTGCCTATTTAGTCATATTTGGTGATTTACCCAATAAGGAAGAGTTTGAAAAATTTGAAGCTGACGTTAAGAAAAATTCAATGGTCAATGAGGAAATCAAAGATATTTTAGATGGTTTCCCAAGAGCAGCACACCCTATGGGAGTCTTGTCTTCTTTGACAGGAGCTTTAACAGCTTTTCATCCAAGGCATGCCGGAATGTACTCTGAAGAAGAAATGTACAACTCTATAACCAAAATATTAGGGAAATTCCCTGTATTAGCAGCATGGTCACATTCAAAAAATGAAGGATTACCACTAAGCTATTCAGATAATTCATTGGATTATGTCGAGAATATTTTAATGCTTATGTTTAAAATTCCGACTACGAAATACGAGGCAAATCCCATTATTAAAAAAGCGATAGAAGAATTGTTGATTTTACATCTAGATCACGAACAAAATTGCTCTACTTCAACGGTTCGACTTGTAGGATCTTCGCATGCCAGTTTATTTGCTTCGATATCCTCTGGCGTTTCAGCACTTTGGGGACCTATGCACGGTGGCGCTAACCAAGCTGTTATAGAAATGTTGGAAGAAATTATTGAAGATGGCGGTGATGTTGATAAGTTTATCAAAAGAGCCAAAGACAAAAACGATCTTTTCCGATTAATGGGCTTTGGACATCGTGTTTACAAAAACTTCGACCCACGCGCTTTAATCATAAAAGAAAGTGCCAAAGCAGTATTAAATGAGTTAGGTGTTGTTGATCCAGCTTTAAAAGTAGCCAAACACCTTGAAGAAGCCGCTTTAAGTGACCCTTATTTTATAGACAGAAAATTATTCCCGAATGTAGATTTTTATTCGGGTATTATTTACCGTGCTTTAGGAATACGAGTCGAAATGTTTACCGTAATGTTTGCCATAGGTCGTTTACCCGGTTGGATAGCTCAATGGCGAGAAATGCACCTCAATAAGGAACCTATAGGTCGTCCAAGACAGCTTTATATCGGTGTCAATGAACGAAAATGTGTACCTATGTCCAAACGAAAATAATTGGGACCGATTTAACAAAAAAAACCACTTTAGAATGTTGATTTATACACTAAAAGTGGTTTTTTTTTTGGATATTTGCACTGCAAAATAGTTAGAGCTTCTATTGCCTATTTTTTAGCAATAAACGAAGTAGTTTAAGGAAGCGATTAGCAAGTACTGTTTTATCATATTTACAATTAATATCCTTACAAAAAGTATGATTTATTACATCTCAAAAATATTATATTACGAAGATAGATTTGGTTTCTATTAGTAGCATTTTCTGTGAAGAAAAAGAAATTCTAACGAATACTAATAATTTAAAATTTATAACAAAATGTCAAAAGTAAAAACAATCATAATGGGAGCCGCAGGTCGTGATTTTCATAACTTCAACCTCGTTTATAGAGATAATAATAAATATGATGTAGTTGCATTTACAGCTACTCAAATCCCTGACATCGAAGGACGTAAATATCCGGCTGTTTTAGCAGGTGAATTATATCCCGACGGAATTCCGATTTATGATGAATCAGAATTAGAGCGATTAATCAAAGAAAACGATATCGAAGAAGTAGTGTTCTCTTATTCAGATATCCACCATGAAGATGTAATGCATAAAGCATCTAAAGTAATGGCATGGGGAGCACATTTCAAGCTTTTAGGTGGTGAACCTACAATGATTAAATCTACAAAACCTGTAATTGCTATTGGAGCCGTTCGTACAGGATGCGGTAAGAGTCAAACGACGCGCCGTGTAGCAGAAATTTTAAAAGATGCAGGTCTTAAAGTTGCAGCAATCCGTCACCCGATGCCTTATGGTGATTTAGCAGCTCAAAAAGTACAACGTTATGCAAATCTAGAGGATCTAAAAAAGCACAAATGCACCATTGAAGAAATGGAAGAATATGAACCACACATTGAAACAGGTACAATTATCTATTCAGGTGTAGATTATGAAGCTATTGTCCGTGAAGCGGAAAAAGAAGCCGATATTATTCTTTGGGATGGTGGAAATAACGACATGCCTTTCTACAAACCAGATTTAAACATTATAGTAGTTGATCCTCATAGAGCAGGTCATGAAAGATTGTATTATCCTGGCGAAACCAACTTATTAATGGCTGATGTAGTCGTTATCAATAAAATAGTTACAGCTGATTCTGAAGATATTGATTGGGTTAGAAATAGTATAAGAGAAGTAAACCCTACTGCAATAGTAATTGATGCAGCATCTCCGGTAGCTGTTGAAGACGCAAGTTTAATTTTAGGAAAAATAGCTTTAGTTGTGGAAGACGGTCCAACGCTTACACACGGAGAAATGACTTATGGAGCAGGAATGGTAGCTGCTGAAAAATTTGGCGCTGCTGATGTAGTTGATCCACGTCCATATACCGTAGGAACAATCACTGAAACATTTAAAAAATACCCGGATATAGGTAAGCTTTTACCTGCTATGGGATATGGTGATCAACAAGTGAAAGATCTAGAGGAAACTATCGCTAACACAAAATGTGATGTTGTCATAATCGGTACTCCAATCGATTTAAGACGTATCATCGACATCAAACAACCATCCGTACGTGTTACTTATGATTTACAAGTAATAGGACAACCCAACTTAGTAGATGTTTTAAAACCATTTATTAAGTAAGAGGCAAGAATCAAGAGACAGAAGACAAGACAAATCAGTCAATTATCAGCTTTTTGTCTTGTCTCTCTATTCTTTGTGAAATTTTTACAATATCATTTATTAAATCATTTTATCATTAAAAATGAGTAAACTAGCAGTTATAGCATTAGGTGGAAACGCTATCATACGTGATGATGAACGCGGTACTATTCAAGAACAAAATAAGAATACTACCGATACTTTTGAGCATTTAACCTATCTTATAAAAAAAGGCTATAATCTGGTAATTAGTCATGGTAATGGGCCACAAGTGGGCAATATTCTACTTCGCAATGACGCTGGAGAAGAAGTCTATGACATACCACAAATGCCGTTAGATATCTGTGTCGCTGACTCCCAAGGTGGCATCGGATACATGCTTGAAAAGATGTTAAAAAATGTTTTAAAAGAAGAAGGAATAGAAAAAGAAATTGTGACTATAGTAACCCAAGTTGTCGTATCTAAAGATGATCCCGCTTTCAATAATTACACTAAGAGAGTAGGAAAACTATACGATAAAAAACGAGCAGATGAATTAAGTACTAATAAAGGCTGGGTATTCAAAAAAAGTCCTAAAAGAAAAGATGCATGGCGTAGAGTGGTGCCTTCACCCAAGCCCATAGCCATAATGAATGAAAAAATCATCAAAGACTTGGTGTATTCCGGAGTTATTGTCATTGCGATTGGTGGTGGTGGTGTACCTGTTTATTATGATGATGAAGGTATGCTAAGAGGTTTGGAAGCCGTTATTGATAAAGATGCATCCTCATCCTTATTAGCGAGTAATATCGATTCTGATGAGTTTTATATGTTAACAGATGTCCCATATGTTTATAAAAATTTTGGGACTCCTAAACAAGAAATACTCGAATTTTTAACAAAAGCTGATATTGAGAAACTGATAGAAGAAAAAGCCTTTGGAGAAGGCAATATGCTTCCAAAAATAAAGTCAGCACTTCGTTTTGTAGAAAATGGAGGCTCTAAAAGTGTTATAACTGACGCGAGTAAATTGGAAGATAAAAAATACGGAACAAGAATAACATTATTGTAAAGACGTTGCATGCAACGTCTCAATAAGTGAAAACGTTGCATGCAACGTTTCAACTAGTAAAGACGCCCAAAGTGAATATCTTATAATACAACAATCAGTAAAGACGTTGCATGCAGCGTCTCAACAGTAAACTTTTATATATCATGGCATACAACTTAAGAAACCGAAACTTTTTAAAACTATTAGATTTCACTTCAAAAGAAATCAAATTTTTAATCGACCTATCTGCTGACTTAAAAAAAGCAAAATACGCAGGTACGGAGCAACAAAAAATAAAAAACAAAAACATAGCCTTAATATTTGAGAAAGCATCCACCAGAACACGTTGTGCTTTTGAAGTAGCAGTACATGACCAAGGTGGCAATGTTTCATATTTAGGACCTTCAGGAACGCAAATCGGAGGAAAAGAAACCATGAAAGATACGGCTAGAGTATTGGGTAGAATGTATGATGGAATCGAATACCGTGGTTTCACACAAGATACTGTAGAAATATTAGGAGCAAATGCCGGTGTTCCCGTATGGAATGGCTTAACAAATGAATTTCATCCTACTCAAATTTTAGCGGATTTCTTAACCATGCAAGAACATTCTGATAAGCCTTTACATAAAATAAGTTTTGCTTATTTTGGAGATGCTCGTAATAATATGGGCAATTCCTTAATGATAGGAGCTGCAAAAATGGGAATGGATTTTAGAGCCATTGCTCCAAAAAGTTTACAACCAGACAAAGCTTTATTTAATCAAGCAAAAGTAATTGCAAAAAAAACAGGCGCAAAAATTACTTTGACTGACAATGTTGCAAAAGGTGTAAAAGGCTGTGATTTCTTATATACTGACGTATGGGTATCCATGGGAGAACCCGAAGAAGTATGGAAAAAACGTATTGAACTACTCCTACCCTATCAAATAAATCAAAAAGCAATGGATTTAACAGGTAATCCAAAAGTGAAATTCATGCATTGTTTACCGGCTTTCCATAATAGAGATACTAAAGTAGGTGAAGATATCTATCAAAGATTTGGTATTGATGCCATGGAAGTCACAGAAGAAGTTTTTGAATCAGATGCCTCTGTAGTTTTTGATGAAGCCGAGAATAGACTTCATACTATTAAAGCAGTTATGGTAGCTACCTTAGGTAGTTAATACAGTTGTCGGTTTTCTGTTGTCAGTTATCGGTTACCAGACAACAGAAAACCGACAACAGAAAACCGAATAAATGAAACAAGATCCTTGTCCATTGTGTGAATCTGTCACAACAGAGTTTTATATGTCCGCAACGAACAGGGATTATTTTCAGTGTAAGAATTGTAAATTAATATTTGTTCCCAAAACTTTTTTACTAGAGAAAAATGAAGAAAAAAAACGCTATGATTTTCATGAAAACAATATTGATGATCCAAGATACATAGCCTTTTTATCACAATTATACCAGCCCTTACTCGATAGGATAGAGCTTGGTAGTGAAGGATTAGATTTTGGAAGTGGTCCAGAACCTGTTTTAGCACAACTATTTGAAAGAGAAGGGTATAAAATGTGGATTTATGACCCGTTCTATGCGAATAATCCGGAAGTGTTTAAGGAAAAATATAATTTTATTACACTTTCTGAAGTCGCTGAGCATTTGTACAATCCTGCACAAGAATTTAATCGTTTAGTTTCACTATTAAAACAAAAAGGATATTTAGCTATTATGACTTCTCTGACGGATACTGTTTTAGATTTCAGCGATTGGCATTATCAAAAAGATGAAACACATGTTTGCTTTTATGCAGTGGAAAGTATGGGATATCTAGCTAAAAAATATCATTTATCTCTAGAAGTTTTAAGTGACAAAGTCGTAATATTTCAAAAAAAATAATTCTTATTCCTTTTATTTAAGAACTATAAATTGATTAACTTTGGAAGTGAAATAAATCATTTAACTTTCAAAATACATTCCCATGAAATCATCAATTGGTATATGGATTGATAAATCGAAAGCAAAGATTATCTCTCCAGAAAAAATCGTCAAAAACATTCCATCAAATATTGTGAGCAGATTGCGAATAAAAGGTCAAGGCAAGGAATATGGAAAATTCGGAAAACAATTTCTCTCATTCGAAAAATCTAAAAAAAATAGAATTCAAAATCAAAAAACAGCATTTCTAGATGAAGTTTTAAATTCAATACAAGCTTACGATCAAATTTTTGTGTTTGGTCCGGCACAAATGAAAAATGAATTGGGTAAACTCATCCTAAATGATTATCAATTAAAAGATAAATTTGTTGAAATTAAAACCTCAAAAAAAATGACCGACAATCAACTAGTAGCCTACGTTAAAGACTTTTACAAATAACTAAAGAACCAAAATTCAATTATTCTATAAATTTAATTCCCTATGAACATAAAATATCTCGATAATGTGGCCGCTGCAAAGAATAGCCTGCAAATGTGGTTTTCAAGTCTTGAACAAAAGAATAAAGGAATTGAAATGTTCTCACATGAAAATGAACTAGATAGAAATAAAACAGTGTTCGCTAAATGGTACTACAATGAAGGACAAGTCTTTAGTAGTTTTGATTCTTTTAAAGTTTTGGAAAATTCTTATATAAAAATGTATGATCTTTTTTTTAAATATGAAGCTCTCTATAGTAAACCTGTTAAAAAAAGTTTGTTTTCTAATAAGTATAAAAAAAGGAAAATTAAATTAGAAGGGCTTTTTCAAAGTGTAAAAAAACATACTTTTAAATTGATAGCGCAAATAAGCATTTTTGAAAAAAATTTACATAATTCGCCCTTATTTGAGACACATTCAAAAGAAGAGCAATCAATTGAAAAAAGTAATATTAGTGCAGAAGAACCGCTAGATTTCGGAAGCTTTTTTAAGACTAAAGAAAAAGAAACTACAATTAAAGAAGTAAAAGAATCAGAAAGCATTAAAAAACAAGTAGAATTAAAAAAACCACAACCTATTCCCAAGGAAGAAATATTTTCTGATAAAAACAAACACAATATTCCAGAATCTAATTTAGAACCTGATCCGAAATCAAATACTAATTATTTAGATATTGATATTGAAGAAGAAATCAGACGCATTCTCAGTTAATTAACCTTCTCTTTTATTCCATCTCTATTTTTATGGTACTACCACGATTTGTGTGGGTAAACCCCCTTTTATTTTATCAAATTTTAATAAAAGGTATTAAACCTCAGGGTAGAACCCT
>JAUVOS010000222.1 GCA_030599055.1 Lutibacter sp. | reverse complement strand
CACATACCTTTATAAATGGTAATTTGATTTATAAAAATGGGAAGTTTAATGATACGATTAAAGGACAACGATTGGAGTTTGATCGGTGATCAAGTTGGCAGTTCTCAGTCCGCAGTCCTCAGTTTTCAGTCCTCAATCCACAGTTCTCAGTCTGCAGTCAGAATACTAAATACTAAAGACTAGAAAAAACACCGTAAGTTTGTAAAATGAATATTTCTATTAAAAATAGCTTAATTATTACATTAGCTACTGTTTTTATTGCCGCATGCACCAGCAATACTATTTACAAAAAGCCAAAGGATTTAATTCCCGAAGAACAAATGGTCGATTTGCTAACGGATATGTATTTAGCAACTGCAGCAAAAAACATCAAGACTAAAAATTTAGAACGCAACCTAGATTTTATGCCATTGGTTTATAAAAAGTACGGTATAGACAGCATTCGTTTTCAAAAAAGTAATGTATATTATATGTCGCGAATTGACGACTACGAAGCCATTTATAAAAAGGTAGATGCCCGCTTACAAAAGATGTTAGATACCACACGGACTGCAAGAGAATTGAAGGATAGTTTAGAATTAATGAACAAGATTACACCGAGTATTGAAAAGAAAGATTTCCCTAAGAATAAAATCCCTTTAACGGAGAAAAAAATCAAAGGGTTGGATTTGGAGCAGGAGTAAGCTTTAAAATCTATTTATAAAAAAATGTAAATAACCTATGTTTTATCCCTCAAAAATCGCTTTCCAGTCCTTTGTATTGTCTCCTCCAAACGCTCAAACTCAAAACCCAATTCTTTTTGAATTTTTGCCGCTGAATAGTCATAAACCTGTTGCGCAGATTTAGCGGAATGTTTTGTAACCATTGGTGGTTTTCCCGTTAAAAACCCTTGTAGCCAAGCCAAACGCCAAGCAATAGAAGCAATAAGTGGCGTTACTTTTTTGGTTGGTGGTTTTGTGCTTAAAACTTTAGCTATTTCAGTCATTACATATTGAAAAGTAGCATTTTCGGAAACTAATAAATAGTTTTGGTTTACAAGCTTACTTTCCATAAGCTGCATCATGGCTTTTACCACATCTTGCACACCTACAAAAGCTGTTTTACCAGTAGTATAGTACTTAAAACTATTTGCTGCATTGGTGAAAAATCGACCCGTATTGTGTTCCCAAAATCCAGCTCCTAAAATAACCCCAGGATTAACAATAACAACAGGTAAACCTTCTTGTGATCCGCGCCAAACTTCCATTTCACCTCCGTATTTGGAAATGGCATATTCGTAATTATTAGCATCGGGATTCCATTCGTTAGATTCATCAATAACGCCTTTTCCTTCATTTTTATCGAGTGTAGCGATCGAACTAACATAACAAAACTTTTTCACCTTATTTACCAAAGATAAATTGACCATATTGGCTGTGCCTTTGATATTCGTCTTCCGCATTATTACATTGTCTTTTTTACGAAAACTTACGATAGCTGCGCAATGATAGACTTGTTCAATATTGACAAAAGCTTTTTCTAAACTAGGGATGTCTAGGATATTTCCTTCAACCCAATCAATAGTTTTAAATAGCTTTTTAAAATCATCTGTATAATACGAAAAAACCTTTTTTATGTTTTTTAAATCGGATGATTTACGGTGTAAAGCGCGTACTTTTTTCCCTTGTAAGGCTAAATTTGCTAATAGATGTGCTCCGACTAAGCCGGTGCCTCCGGTTATGAGTATGAGCCCATCCCCAATCCTTCCCAAAGGGAAGGGAGTTTGTTCTGTTTTATTTGTGATGTTTGGTTCTTCAATCATTAATACAGCTTATATTTTAAATTGCTTAATTTTATGTAAAACAATAATTATAAACAACATGGTTTGTTCTTATCTAATTTTTAGTTCCATTCCCCTTGGGAAGGGTTGGGGATGGGCTTACTTCTTCCCCAAAAGCATCCGCTTAATTTCATTCAATTTCATCAAGGCCTCAATTGGTGTTAAGGCATCGATATTGGTATTTAAAATTTCATCTTTTATTTCTACAAGTAAGGGATCATCTAATTGGAAAAAGCTTAATTGCATGTCTTCTTTGGCTTCTTTGTCGAGTTGTTTTTTTATTTCCTCTTTATTGCCGTGTGTTTCTTCCAATCGTTTTAGAATTTTTTTAGCTTTGTGAATCACCGGCGTGGGCATTCCGGCTAATTGAGCGACATAAATACCAAAACTATGTTCGCTTCCACCGGGTACTAACTTACGTAGAAATATGACTTTATCTTTTAATTCTTTGATACTTACATTGAAATTTTTTATACGCTCAAATGTATGTGTCATATCATTGAGTTCGTGGTAGTGTGTGGCGAATAAGGTTTTGGCTTTCGCCGGATGCTCGTGTAAATATTCCGCAATTGCCCAAGCGATTGAAATTCCGTCATAGGTACTGGTTCCACGACCAATTTCATCTAATAAAACCAAGCTACGTTCGGTTATGTTATTCAGAATACTAGCCGTTTCATTCATTTCTACCATAAAAGTACTTTCACCCATAGATATGTTATCACTGGCTCCTACACGTGTAAAAATTTTGTCAACTAAACCTATTCGTGCGTTTTCTGCAGGAATATAACTTCCCATTTGTGCCAATAGCACAATCAAAGCGGTTTGTCGTAAAATAGCAGATTTACCACTCATATTGGGTCCCGTAATCATGATAATTTGCTGTTGTTTACGGTTTAACATTAAATCGTTAGCGATAAAGGCTTCTCCTAAGGGTAGTTGTTTTTCAATAACAGGATGCCGACCGTTTTTAATTTCAATATCGGTGGAGTCATCAATTTTCGGACGAACATAGGAATTTTGAATTGCATTGGTTGCAAAGGATGACAAGACATCTAATTGTGCGACCAACTGTGCATTGGTTTGTACCGGTTGAATATAATCAAGCATAAAACTGATTAATTCAGTAAAAATTTGCTGTTCTATCAGTGCAATTTTCTCTTCTGCACCTAGTATTTTTGTCTCATATTCTTTTAGTTCGGGAGTAATGTAGCGTTCGGCATTAACTAGGGTTTGCTTGCGTATCCATTCTTCGGGAACTTTGTCTTTATGTGTATTTCTAACTTCAATATAATAACCGTACACATTGTTTGATGCAATTTTTAAAGATGGAATCTGCGTACGTTCTGATTCGCGTTTTAGCATTGCATCTAAATAGCTTTTTCCGGATTGTGCCAAATTGCGTAATTCATCTAATTCGGTTGAAAAACCTGTTTTTATGGCATTTCCTTTTAGAATAGTAACGGGAGCATCTTCTTGTAATACCTCTTCGATTCTTTTACGTAAACTATCACAATTTTGTATTTGTTTACCCAAGCTTTTAAAAGCGGTATTATCACTTTTTTTAGATAATTCTTTAATTGGAAGTAGAGCTTCCAACGAATTGTTGAGCAATACTACTTCTCTTGGACTTATGCGTCTGGTTGCAACTTTAGAAATTAAACGTTCTAAATCACTTATCTGTTTAATTTGGGAAGTAATTTTATTAAAAATAACTTCATTATCAATTAAATATTTAACGATATCATGACGCTTTTTTATTCGAGCTGCATCTTTTAAAGGTAAAGCCAACCAACGTTTCAGTAAGCGTCCTCCCATCGAAGAAATTGTTTTATCAATAACATCGAGCAAAGTAACCGCATCGGGTGTATTTGAGTGATATAATTCAAGATTACGAATGGTAAAGCGATCCATCCAAACATAATAATCCTCCTCAATACGACTGATATTT
>JAUVOS010000149.1 GCA_030599055.1 Lutibacter sp. | reverse complement strand
TGAAACTTAAAAGAATCCTCTCTTACACTAAACTCTTCCAAAGAATCAGGTAAAATTGCTTTAAAATTTTCTAAATCTGTCAAAAACGTAAAAAGTTCTTTTTGTGATTTTTGTACGGTCGATATGGGACTTTCTAGGTTCATTGTTATTTGTTGAATTGTTGAATTGTGTAATTGTTGAATCGTTTAACTGTGTAATTGTTGAATTGTGTAATTATCAAATTATTAAATCATTAAATTCCTTTCCATTCACTCGGATTGTTTCGCCAATTACTAAGTACCTTATTCTCTTTATCAGAAATTGTACCATTTTCAAGAGCATATCTTAATAAAAACTCATAATTACTCAGTGTTTTCAACTCGATATTTTCTTTTTTAAATAAATCAGATGCTTGCGGAAATCCGTAGGAAAATATAGCATACATTCCTAAAACTTCTACTTCAGCTTCTTGTAATGCTTTAGCCGCATTGATACTGCTTTTTCCGGTACTGATTAAATCCTCAATTACCAATACTTTTTTCCCTTTTTCTAAAAAGCCTTCAATTTGATTTTTTCGTCCGTGTTTTTTAGGCTCGGGCCGAACATATACAAAAGGGATATCTAGTGCTTCAGCGATTAAAACACTGATAGCAATAGCTCCTGTCGCAACACCTGCAATGACTTCAACGTGTTTATAGTTTTCTCGGATGTCTTTTACAAAACTATCACGAATATAATTCCGTACTTTTGGGTAGGAAAGACTAATTCTGTTATCACAATAAATTGGAGAGTTCCAACCAGAAGCCCATGTAAAGGGCTGATTAGGTTGTAGTTTTATCGCACGAATTTCTAAGAGTAATTGGGCAGTTTTTTTTGCCGTATATTTGTTGCAAATCATAATGCCAAAAGTAGGTCTTTTTTATGTATTTTTCACATGATAATCTTGCAACTTTAAAAACTTTCAACTCTAATGTATAAAGTTTTTGTGAATGACAAACCAATAATTTTATCTGATCAGATTAGTACTGATTTAGAGTATGAATTTTGTCTTTTTAGCGAAGTACGTATTGAGGAGGTTCTACACAAATTAAGACATACAAATGTAAAAGGATTCTACATTTACAATGCAGATTTAGAAGAGTTATGGAAGGTTTTTCAATCTTTTTTTGAGGTAGTTGAAGCAGCAGGAGGACTTGTTGTGAAAGAGGATGCATATTTGTTGATTTTCAGAAATCAGTTTTGGGATTTACCCAAGGGTAAAATGGAAAAAGGAGAGTCTATTGCGGAAACAGCTCTAAGAGAAGTCGAAGAAGAGTGTGGTATTTCAAAATTAACAATTGAAAAACCATTGACAGATACCCATCATATATTTTATGAAAATAAAACGAATAAATTGAAAATTACACATTGGTTTTTAATGAATACAAATGATGATAAAAAACCAATTCCACAAAAAATAGAAGGAATAACAAGTGCAGAGTTCATAAAGAAAAAAAGTATTCCTGAATTATATGCTGCCATGTATATGAATATAAGTGAATTATTAATCAATTATTTTAAAACAGACAGAAAATGAAGTTAGCCCTTACCAAAGAACGAAAAATGCCACCCGATAGACGTGTCGTTTTATCACCTGAAATTTGCCGTGAAGCAGTTGAATTATATTCGGAATTAGAGATTGTTGTCGAGAGTTCTGACATACGAATTATTAAAGATGCAACCTACAAAGAAGCTGGTTTTAAAGTGACAAATGACGTAAGAGATTGTGATGTAATTTTGGGTGTAAAAGAAGTGCCAATTGATGCGCTTATTCCGGGGAAAAAATATTTTTTCTTTTCGCATACATTCAAAAAACAGCCTTACAATAGAAAACTTTTACAGGCAATTTTAGAAAAAAACATCGAATTATACGACCATGAAGTTATTACCGCTAAAAATAATCTTAGATTGATCGGTTTTGGTTATTACGCCGGTATTGTCGGAGCCTATAACGCAATGCGTACCTATGGTATGAAATACGATTTATTTGATTTGCCGAAATTAGAATTTTTAAAAGATAAAATAGCTTTGATAAATGAGTTACACAAAATTAATTTACCGCCTATTAAGATAGTACTTACCGGAACGGGACGTGTAGGAAATGGTTCAAAAGAAATTTTAGACGCAATGTATATTAAGAAGGTAAGTGTTGAAAGCTTTCTAACTAAAGAATATGATGAACCGGTTTATGTACAATTAGACGTGCTTGATTATAACCGACGACAAGATGGCGTACAAAAAGACATGTTTGATTTCTTTGACCATCCTGATGAATACGATAGTGATTTTAAACGTTTCACTCGTGTTGCTGATTTATTTATCGCTGGACATTATCACAATGCTGCTGCTCCTGATTTTTATACACTTTCAGATACTCAAAAACCTAAATTTAAAATTCGTGTGGTGGCAGATATAAGTTGTGATATAGGCCGACCTATTTGTTCCACTATAAGAGCTTCGACAATTGCAGACCCAATTTACGGTTATGATAGAGTAAAAGGAGTGGAAGCCAACTATAAAGATCCGGATACGATTGCGGTAATGGCAGTAGATAATTTACCTGCTGAATTACCAAAAGACGCTAGTGATGGCTTTGGAGAAATGTTTTTAGAACATGTAATTCCCGCCTTTTTTGACGGCGATAAAAATGGTATCTTGCTACGCTCTAGAATGACACAAAACGGTCAGTTAACAGATCGTTATAAATATTTGCAAGATTATGTAGATGGGAAGGAGTAAGCGGTTGTCGGTTATCAGAAAACTGTTAACTGATACCCGATAACCAACAACCGATAACTGAAAACCGAAAATATGCTAATACTAGGAATTGCCGGTGGAACCGGAAGCGGAAAAACCACCGTAGTAAATCAGATTTTAAACGAATTACCTGCTGACGAAGTAGGCGTTATTTCTCAAGATTCATATTATAAAGAGAATTTTAATATGGATTATGACCAACGCTCAAAAATAAACTTTGATCATCCAAACTCCATTGATTTTGGCTTGTTAGTCTCGCATTTAAAAGCTTTGAAAAAGGGAGAGATCATCGAGCAACCAATCTATTCATTTGTGACGCACAATCGCACAAAAGATACGATAAAAACTCATCCGAGAAAGGTGTTAATTGTAGAAGGTATTTTAGTTTTTACAAATCAAGCTTTACGTGATTTATTTGATATAAAGATATTTGTACACGCTGATTCTGACGAACGATTAATACGCCGTATTAGGCGTGATGTTGCTGAAAGAGGAAGAGACGTAGCTGAGGTTTTAGACCGTTATCAAAAAACTTTAAAACCCATGCACCAACAATTTATTGAGCCTGGAAAAATATATGCTGATATTATTATTCCAAATGACAGATATAATACCGTTGCAGTTGATATTGTTCGTACGGTGATAAGTAATAAATTGTAACTTTGTGTCGGAGTTTTATGCCTAAATATTTAGAATGTTCAAAAAATACAAAAAATATTTCCTAAACAGATACGTACTTATCCTCATTGGATTCGGCGTATGGATGTATTTTTTTGATGATAATTCCGTTCGTATTCACAACGAATTAAATAAGGATATCGATAAATTAGATTCCTCAATAGAGTTTTATAAGGAAGAAATTGAAAAAGATAAAAAAATAATTAACGACCATAAAGATCCTGAAAAATTAGAACGTTATGCTCGTGAAACCTATCAAATGAAAAAGAAAAATGAAACATTATACATTATCGAATACGATACAATAGAATAAATAATCAATTTAAGCCCAAAGCCCAAAGCTATGAAAAACACCTATCTATTTAACGAATTTAACCCTGTTTCTTCAAAAGAATGGAAGCAGCAAATTCAAATGGAACTCAAAGGTGCTGATTATACAAATACTTTGGTATGGCAATCATTAGAAGGCATTGCCGTTAAACCTTTTTATCATGTCGATGATTATGAATATCTAGAAGTCCCTGTTTCAAAAAATGACTATAAGATCTGTCAAACAATATTTGTAGATGATCCGGCTATCGCTAATGAATTAGCCTTAAAGATGTTGGAAAAGGGAGCAGATGCTATTCAATTTATAGTGAAACATAGCTTTGATATTGATGTGCTTTTACAAGGATTTGACGCGTTAAAACAGCAACCAAATATCTCTTTTAAAACACAATTTCTTTCAACTGAATTTTCATTCAATATATTAGATTATTTTAAAGAAAATCCACTAATTATTCAACAAGACATCATCGGACATCTTGTAGAAACGGGCAATTGGTTCTCAGACGAAAAGAAAGACTTTAAAACACTTAACGAACTTGTCACAAAATATCCAAACCGGCAAATCATACAAGTAGCTGCTTCTGTTTACCAGAATGCGGGAGCTAATATAGTTCAACAAATAGCCTATTCGTTAGCACATGCTAGTGAGTATTTGAATGCTTTTGGAGATGTAATGAGTGGAATACAATTTGAATTTGCCATCGGAAGCAATTACTTTTTTGAAATTGCAAAACTTCGAGCTTTTCGGTATTTATGGCAACAAATAACAGCTGAATATGCAAAAGAAATTCCTGTTACAATTACTGCCAAGCCGGGTAATCGTAATAAAACTTTGTACGATTATAATGTCAACATGCTACGAACTACTTCAGAATATATGAGTGCCGTTTTAGGAGGAGCAGATGTGATTACCACGAGTGCGTATGATTCGATATTTAAAAAATCAAATTATTTTAGTAATAGAATCGCGCGTAATCAACTTTTGATATTGCGAGAGGAAAATGGATTTGAAAATGCACAAAGTTTTGTAAAAGGGAGTTACTATATCGAAACATTAACCTTGGAATTTGCGAAAAAAAGTTTGGAACTCTTTAAGGAGATTGAAAAATCAGGTGGCTTTTTAGAGAATTTAAAATTAGGACTTATTCAAAGAAAAATTAAAGAAGCTGCACAAAAAGAACAAGCCTTATTTGACACAGGTGAAATAGCATTACTTGGGACCAATACATATCCAAATCCTGATGATAAAATGAAAGATGAAATGGAACTATATCCATTTTTAAAAGTAAATAAAAAGCAAACAACCATACAGCCGATACTGTCAAAACGATTAGCAGAAAAAACCGAACAAGAACGATTATCACAAGAGTAAAACAAGTAGCTTAGCGTCTTTTGCGCTTTAGCGAGAAAAAATTATTATAATGAAATTAAACCTTACCAAACCCCTCGTATTTTTTGACCTTGAAACAACAGGAATAAATATTGCCACCGATAGAATTGTAGAAATATCTATCTTAAAAGTAAACCCAAATGGGGAAGAAGAAACCTATACGCAACGTGTAAATCCCGTTGTAGCTATTCCAAAAGAAGCTTCAGATATTCATGGTATTACCAATGAAGAGGTACTTAATGAGCCGACATTTAAAGAAATTGCACAAAAGGTGAGTGATTTAATTAAAGGTTGCGATTTAGCGGGATTTAATTCCAATCGTTTTGACATACCGCTCTTAGCAGAAGAAATGCTACGTGCGGCTGTTGATTTTGACATGAAAAATCGTTTGTCTATTGACGTGCAAACTATCTTTCATAAAATGGAGCAACGTACATTAAGTGCTGGTTACCAATTTTATTGCAATAAAGAGCTTGAAAACGCACACTCCGCAGAAGCCGATACTATTGCTACCTACGAAATTTTAAAAGCCCAATTAGACAAATATGAGGATTTAGAAAATGACACCAAAAAACTGAGTGAGTTTTCAACACAACGTAAACGAGCTGATTTTGCTGGTTTTTTATTGTTTAATGATAAAGATGAGGAGATTTTCTCTTTCGGAAAATACAAAGGGAAAAAAGTAACAGATATATTAAAAGAAAATCCGGGCTATTACGCCTGGATTCAAAATGCAGATTTTCCTCTTTACACCAAAAAAGTTTTAACTGAAATAAAATTGCGAGGTTTTAACAATAAGCTATTTTAGAATATTGGAGTTTTTGCTTAACGGTAAATTGTATGAGTAGTGGCAGATTGCGTGGTAGTTTCCTGTCAAACCGCTACGTAGTTTGAGCGGGCTTACAACCTTGATGTTTACCACTTCCCCCGCCATTACTTACACAAAATATTGTGTTTCGTTTATTCTATCTTTTTTGCTTCGTTATCACCTCCTTGATGAAGAGTTAAGCTGTCCACTTCTCCATTCTCATCCATATTGAAAGTTAGCTTTGCGTCCACATCTATCAAGCTGAATTTGTTCTCTTCAAATGGGATGATTTCAGTTTTATTTTGTCCTGTAGCTTGTGCAAATATTTTACCCTTCTCCTTAAAGATTGAGATTATAAAATTTGGAGCTAGTTCATATTTTCCAATGTATTTATCAG
>JAUVOS010000069.1 GCA_030599055.1 Lutibacter sp. | reverse complement strand
TGTAAATGTTCAACGTGGAGGACCTTCAACGGGACTTCCAACTAAAACAGAACAATCTGATTTACTGCAAGCCATGTACGGAAGAAATGGAGAAAGTCCTGTAGTCGTTATCGCGGCAAGTACACCCGATAATTGTTTTGATTTTGCTTACGAAGCATGTAAAATTGCTTTAGAACATATGACTCCTGTTATTCTGCTAACCGATGGTTATATAGCAAATGGATCAGCACCTTGGAAAATCAAAAAAGCAAGTGAATTACCTCCAATAAGTAATCATTTAGTTAAAGAAGGTGTTGAAGAATACATTCCATATAAAAGAGATGAAAAATCTTTAGCACGTAACTGGGCTATTCCTGGCATGAAAGGATTAGAACATCGAGTAGGTGGTTTGGAAAAGAATAAATTGACAGGAAATGTATCTCATGATCCTGAAAATCATGAATATCAAGTAAATATAAGAGCTGAAAAAGTAAAACGAGTTCAAAATTATATTCCTGAAGCAAAAGCAGAACTTTGTGATGAAGGCGATTTATTGGTAGTAGGTTGGGGTGGTACTTATGGAAGTATTCATACGGCTGTAAACCGTATGTATGAAAAAGGACATAAAATTGGTCACTTACATTTTAATTATATCAATCCGCTACCTAAAAATACGGAAGAGGTTTTTAAAAGATTTAAGAAAATTGTCGTTTGTGAGTTGAATAGAGGACAAATGTCTATCGTTTTAAAAATGAATTTTAGTGAATTTAAATTCTTAAAATACAATAAAATACAAGGCTTGCCTTTTACAACTTTAGAATTACAAGAAAAATTTAAGCAACTTATATAATTATGGAAAATACAGCTATAAAATATACTTTTAAAGACTTTCAAAGTGATCAGGAAGTACGTTGGTGCCCGGGTTGTGATGATTATGTGATTTTACGTTCTATACAAAAGGCCTTGCCTGAAATGAATAAAAAGAAAGAAGACTTTGTCTTTATTTCGGGAATTGGTTGCTCATCGCGTTTTCCATACTACATGGATACGTATGGCATGCACAGTATTCATGGTAGAGCTGCTGCGATTGCGACAGGCGTAAAGCTTGCAAATTCCAATTTAAGTGTTTGGGTAGCCAGTGGTGATGGCGATTCAATGGCAATAGGTGGAAATCACTTTATTCATATGTTGAGAAGAAATATTGATTTAAACTATGTATTATTCAATAATGAAATATATGGATTGACCAAAGGACAGTTTTCACCTACATCTGTATTGGGGCAAAAAACAAAAACTTCCCCTTACGGGAATACACAACCTCCTTTTAATCCTGGAGAGTTAGCTATTGGTTCTAGTGCTCGATTCTTTGCACGTTTAGGCGGTAATGCCGCTAAGGAAATGACTAGCGTATTCATTGAAGCAGAAAAATTTAATGGAACTTCTTTAATAGAGGTTTTACAAAATTGTGTTATTTTTAATGATGGTTGTTTTGCCAAATACACAGATAAAAGTGTTAGAGATGATATGCAATTGTATGTGGAACACGGCAAAAAAATGATTTTTGGAAAAGAACGTAATAAAGGTTTAATTTTAAAAGGATTAAAACTCGAAGTTGTAACTATCGGAGAAAATGGAATAAAAGAAGATGATATTTTAGTACACGATGCTAAAGAACCCGATAACACATTACATTTGATGTTAGCCAAATTATTAAATCCTGTAGTAACAGGAATTATCAGAAGTGTCAAAGAACCAACTTTGGGTGAAAGAGAACGAGATTTGGTAGATGCCGTTGCAGATAGTGTGAAATTCACAAATGTAGATGATCTATTTATGTCAGGTGAAACCTATAAAGTAAAATAGATTTAAAAAAAATATCGAAACAAAATTCTGTTTCGATAATAAATACATGATACAATGATATGTAGGATTATTGTATTATTAGTGGAGCTTTTAATTATACAAATTTGAAAAGAATTTGATTGGTGGTTTATTAATAAACTATTCTATCAGGTGTCTTTTTGTTTTTATTGAAAAAAACAATATAAATGGGAAATATAGCAATCATTGTTTTCTTTCTTTCAGGTGTGGTCTTAGTAGCTGGAGCAAATGCTTTATCCAATTTAATTTCACCAAAATCTGATAACCCAAACAAACGCGAACCCTATGAAAGTGGGATGATTACGCAAGGACCTACTTGGGTTCAATTTAAAGTGGGTTATTATCTATATGCAATCTTATTCTTAATATTTGATGTTGAGTTAGCATTTCTAGTGCCGTGGGCAGTAGTTTTTAAAGAAATGGGAGTTGTAGCCTTAGTAGAAGTATTAATATTCCTTATGATTCTAGGTTTAGGTCTAGTGTATGCATGGAAAAAAGAAGCATTAAAATGGGATTAATAAAAAAGAAAGTACAACAAGGCTCTGATATTCCAGCTGATTTTCCAGGAGATGTAATACCTGCAGGAAATGGAGGAAATATAATAGTAGGTCCTATAGATAAAATTATCAATTGGGGACGAAAAAATTCTTTATGGTCACTTTACTTTGGAACAAGTTGTTGTGCCATCGAAATGATGCAAACAGGAGCAGCCCGTAACGATTATTCTCGTTTCGGATTTGAGGTTGCTCGTCCTTCTCCAAGACAAGCAGATTTAATTATTATTGCAGGTACAATTACTAATAAAATGGCACCTGTCCTAAGACGTCTTTACGACCAAATGGCAGAACCAAAATTTGTGATAGCTATGGGAGCTTGTGCCATTTCTGGTGGACCATTTTTCTATAACACTTATGCAGTAGTTAAAGGAGCAGATCATGTAATTCCAGTTGATATTTATGTACCGGGTTGCCCTCCACGTCCCGAAGCATTATTAGAAGGAATGATTAAGTTACAAGAAAAAATAATGAACGAACCTGCTCTTAATATGGTCAATCCGATTGATGGATTTGATGAAGGGAAAAAATAATTAAGAATTTAGAATTGAGAATTTAGAATTGAGGAGTCAATACTAATTACTCAATACTCAATACTAAACAACATGACTAACCAACAACTACAAGACCTAATCAACACTTGGTTTGAAAACCTTGACTTTACTGAGGAAGCCACTGAATTTCTTACAGTTACCGTTCCAAAAGAAAATCTACACGAGTTAGCTAAAAAATTAAAAAGTGATAAGCAAACACAATTTGATTATTTGTTTTGTGAAACAGGAATTGATTGGGGAAAAACACTAGGCGTGATTTATCATCTACGTTCTACCTCACTCAAGCATGAAATGGTTGTAAAGGTAGAAACAGACGATAGAGAAAATGCAAGTATTGATACCGTTTGTGATATCTGGAGAACAGCAGAATTACACGAAAGAGAAATTCACGATTTATTTGGAATAGAATTTAACAATCACCCAAATATGGAAGTATTAATCCTTCCTCCAGATTGGGATGGTTATCCTTTACGAAAGGATTATGTTGATGAGGTTAATATGATTATAAGATAATACGTTTCAGGTTTAATGTTTAAAGTTTAAGGTTGTGGCAACAATAAAAAGATTTGAGGATTTACAAACATGGCAACTCGCACGAGAAGTAAGCAATGATATCTTTAAATTAATGACAGAAACGGCATTAAAGTCAGATTACAAATTAAAAGAACAAATAAATGCATCATCAGGTTCAGTGATGGACAATATAGCTGAAGGATTTGAGAGAGATGGAAATAAAGAGTTTCACAATTTTCTTTCAATAGCAAAAGCATCTTGTGGTGAAACACGCTCTCAATTGTATAGAATAGTTGATAGAGACTATATTTCAAAACAAGAATTTGAACAACTAAAAGATAAAGCATTAATACTGTCAAGTAAAATAGCAGCATTTATGGCATATCTTAGAAAAAATGATTTTAGAGGAAATAAGTTCAAAACCTGAAACAAGAGACAAGAAACAAGGAACGAGGAACGAGGAACTTGAAACCTGAAACAAATAAAATGGATTACGAAGCACAAATACAAAAAAATCAATTCAGAACCGAAGAATACAAAATTAACCTGGGACCTCAGCATCCAGCTACCCATGGTGTATTACGTTTGAATTTAACCATTGATGGTGAGATAATCAAAAGGGTTGAACCCGATTTAGGTTATATCCATAGAGGAATCGAAAAAATGTGTGAATACGATTCATATCCACAGATAATCCATCTTACAGATAGAATGGATTACCTTTCATCTCATAATAACAATGAAGCCGTAGCACTTGCCATCGAAAAAGCATTAGAAATAGAAGTTTCTGGTCGTGTTAAATATATTCGAACAATTGTAGGTGAGTTAACAAGATTGGCTTCACACCAACTATGGTGGGGTGTTATGGGAATGGATTTAGGAGCGCTGACAACTTACTTCTACGGATTTAGAGATCGTGAACTAATCAATGATATTTTTGAAGAAACCTGTGGTGCAAGATTAACGATGAATTACACCGTCCCAGGTGGAATACGTTACGATATTCATAAGAATTTTGTAAAAAGAGTCAAAGATTTTATCACGCACTTCAAAACTAAACTTCCGGAATACGACCAATTATTAACAGGAAATATCATTTTTGAAAAAAGAATGAAAAGTGTCGGTATTTTAAGCAAGGAAGATGCAATAAGTTATGGTGTTTCTGGTCCTGTTGCGAGAGGTTCTGGTGTTGTGAGTGATATACGAAAAATAAAACCCTATTCCGCATTTGCTATACAAGATATAGATTTTAAAGAGCCATTATATACAGAAGGAGATGCTTGGGCTAGATACAAAGTGCGTATTGATGAAATGTGGGAATCGATGAAGATTATCGAGCAATTAATCGACAATATCCCTGAAGGAAATATTAAAGAACCTACAAAGGCAGTAATTAAATTGCCAAAAGGAGAGTATTACCAACGAGTAGAAACTGCACGTGGCGAATTGGGAGTATATATAAATAGTACAGGAGGAAAAAGTCCGTATCGAATGAAATTCCGATCACCCGGCTTTTCAAACCTTTCAGCATTAGAGCATATGGCAGTAGGAAGTAAAATTGGAGATTTAGTTGCGATGATGGCAACATTAGATTTGGTAGTGCCGGATATTGATAGATAATCTGAATTCTGAATTCAGAATGTAGAATTAGGAATTAAAAAAAGCTTAGTGCCTTCGTGCCTTAGCGGTAAAAGATAAAAACAATGAACATACCTTTACTATTACCAACAGAGTGGGTTCATGAGTTACTGACAGGATGGATGCCTAACTCGGCAACAGCGGTCAGTATTATTGAAATGCTATTAATTGCAGTAGCCTATTTAGCATTTTTTGCCGTAGCTGGACTGTATTTAGTACTGATGGAACGAAAAGTAGCCGGATGGATACAATTACGATACGGACCAAACCGTGTAGGACCATGGGGACTATTTCAAACTATTGCAGATGCTTTAAAATTAGTCTCAAAAGAATTAACAGGAACGATTAAGGCGGATAAATTCTTATATAATTTAGCTCCTTATTTCCCAATCGTAGCAGCATTAATTGCCTTAGCGGTATTTCCGTTTTCTAAATCATTACAAGCATTTGATATCAATATTGGACTATTCTTTTTAACGGCAGTATCTTCTATTGGTGTTATTGGAATATTGCTAGGAGGTTGGGCAAGTAACAATAAATTTGCTTTAATTGGAGCCATGCGTAGTGGTGTACAAGTTATTAGTTATGAATTATCAGTAGGATTATCCCTACTTACTATGGTGTTAATGACGGGTAGTCTACAACTATCTGAAATCATTGAAGTACAACGTACCGGAGGTTGGTTAATCTATCAAGGACACATACCGGCAATTATTGCTTTTGTTATCTACATGATAGCAGGAACAGCCGAAACCAATAGAGCACCCTTTGATTTAATAGAAGCAGAATCAGAGTTAGGAGCAGGATACCATACAGAGTATTCGGGGATGAAGTTCGCGTACTTTTTCTTAGCAGAATTTATCAATATGTTTATCATAGCAGCCATTGCTGTTACCGTGTTTTTTGGTGGTTGGCTATCTCCATTTGGAATTACAGATCATATATTTTGGTTGCAACCCGTTTGGTTTATCCTAAAAGTAGGAATGATTATCATTTTGATGATGTTCTTTAGATGGACCTATCCGCGTTTGCGTATCGATCAGGTTTTAACACTAGAGTGGAAGTATTTACTACCGTTAAATTTAATGAATATTGTATTAATGGCGATTATAGTTTGGTTAGGTTGGACCTTGCCTTGGCCGTTTTAAACAAAAAACAATTATCAAAAAACAAATAACAAATAAATCACAAAAAACAAAAAATAATAACCAAAAGGAAACTCAATAAAACAAACAGATACAATGAATAAAAAACCCTATGATTTAGAAGAAAGAACGTTTTTGTTTGCTAAAGAAGTGAGGCTATTTATTAGAACATTAAATAAAACGATTGCAAATATTGAAGATGCTAAGCAAGTAATACGCTCATCAGGCTCAATAGCAGCAAATTATATAGAAGCTAATGAAGCTTTAAGTAAAAAGGATTTTAGTTATAGAATAAAGATTAGTAGAAAAGAAGCAAAGGAAAGCCTTATGTGGTTAAGATTAATAGATGAAACAAATGATTTGTCAAATAGTAAATTGGCCGAAGAATTAATTCAAGAAGCAACAGAATTAAAGAAAATTCTATCGGCGATAATTGAAAAATCATAGTTGAAAATTTTTATAATAAGAATAGAAAGAGCAAGCACCAACAAAGAATATTTCATAATTTGATTCTTGAAATTTGGGATTTATTTGAGATTTGGCATTTGTGATTTGGAATTTTAAAACAAGTATAATTAGAAAGAGCAAACACCAACAAAGAATATTTCAAATTTAAAATTTGGAATTTAATAATTGGAATTTGGAATTAAAAAAAATATGAAATATTTTTTAGACATATATAAAGGAGTCAAGACTTTAATCAATGGTTTTAGAGTGACGCACAAATATTTTATAAATGCGCGTAAAGAAATCATCACAGTTCAGTATCCAGAGGAAAAAGTGCAAATCTTTGACCGATTCAAAGGAGAAGTAATCATGCCTCATGATGAGAAAAACGAACATGCCTGTACCGGATGTCAAGCCTGCGAAATTGCTTGTCCGAACGGTACTATTGAAATTATTTGGAATAGAATTGTAGATGCAGAAACAGGGAAGAAAAAGAAGGTAATCGATAAGCATATTTATCATTTGTCCATGTGTACCATGTGTAGTCAATGTATAGAAGCATGTCCAACAGATGCGATCGTATGGGGACAAGGTTTTGAGCATTCGGTTACCGACCGTTCAGAGTTAACAAAAGTATTAAACAAACCAGGATCTAAAGTAAGAGCTAGTGTAAAGGAGTAGATGAAATAACAAAAAACAAAGAGATAAATAGTAGCTTGTGATTAACAAAGAACAGTTTGTATTTTGATTTTTGAAAATTAGAATTTAAAGAATAAGTATAAATAGAAAAACAAACACCAACAAAGAAAATTTCAACTTTTGATTTTTGAAAATTTGGAATTTATTTGAGATTTGGAATTTGTGATTTGGAATTTTTTTAAACAAGTATGGAACGAGTATTTTTTTACATTTTCGCAATAATCATAGTTGTAATGGCAATTGCCTCCGTAACTAGCAAAAAGATTTTAAGGGCGGTAATTTATTTGTTACTGTCTTTATTAGGAATCGCAGCAATCTATTTTATGATGGATTACAACTTTTTAGGAGCCTTACAAATGGCAGTCTATGGAGGAGGTATTATCATCCTATTTATTTTTGCTGTCTTATTAGTACACCATATTGAAGGAGAATTAGAAGAGCCTCCAACAGCTAGAAAAATTGGAATGGCAGTATTGAGTTTACTCGGCTTAGGAATCACACTAGCCACAATCTATGCACATGATTTTAAAGTAGCAATAGCATCAGAATCCTTTGATATTAAAGATATTGGACGAGGCTTATTGAGCTATGGCGATGGTGGATATATTCTCCCATTTGAGCTAATCAGTGTCCTCTTATTAGCAGCCATGATTGGAGCAATAATTATAGCTAAAGGGCAGAAAAAATCAGTTAATAAGTGAAAAGTTTGTAAAGTATAAAGTTTATAAAGTATAAAAAGTAGGGAGTATAAAAAGTACGTATGATGCGAACAATCAAAACTTTCAACTTTTAACTTTCAACTTTAAAAACTAAAAAGAAATGATCGAAAACATAAGCATATACGAATTACTAACCTTATCAACAATCCTATTTTTTATAGGACTGTACGGGTTTTTAACAAGAAAAAATTTAATAACCATGTTGATGGCAATTGAGTTGTTATTAAACACTTCTGTAATCAATTTTGTGGTAATCAATAAGTACTTATATCCTAATATGTTACAGGGTGTATATTTTTCGATATTTATCATTGCAGTTGCAGCCGCTGAAACAGCCTTGGCAATTTCGATAATTATCAATCTATATCGTTTGAAAACATCGGTAGATATAGCAGAAACGGAAACAATGAAATACTAATTAGATTTGAGATATTAGATTTGAGATGTCAGATTTCTCAATTCTCAATTCTCAATTCTTAATTCTGAATTAACAATATGGATTTTAGTTATACAATTTTTATTCTGATTATTCCAATAGCGACATTTTTGTTGTTGGGTTTTTTCTATAACAAAATAAAACCTGCCATTTCGGGATGGATTGGCGTATTCGCATTAAGTGTCGTTGCAGTTCTATCTTATTACACGGCCTATCAATACTTTTTTAATGTAGGAAAAGTAGAAGGGAAATTTCAAACTTTCTTTGGTTTTAAAACCAATTGGATGAATTTTACCGAGACCTTACGAATTGATATGGGTATCTTGTTAGATCCAATTTCAATAATGATGCTGGTGGTGGTATCTACTATTTCATTGATGGCTCATATTTATAGTAGGGGCTATATGAAGGGAGACCGAGGTTATACGAAGTTTTTTGCATTTTTATCCTTATTTACATTTGCTATGATGGGGTTGGTAGTTGCAACAAACTTATTCCAAATTTATATTTTTTGGGAATTGGTCGGTGTATCGTCCTACTTATTGATTGGTTTTTATTACGAAAAACCATCTGCCGTGGCAGCAGCAAAAAAAGCTTTTATTGTAACACGTTTTGCCGACTTAGGTTTCTTAATCGGTATTTTATTGATGGGATATTATGGAGGAAGTTACGATTTTATGGAATTAAATAATCCCGAAGGGCCTGCAATTATGAATTGGGCATCCTCATCATTTATGGGATTATCGGTAATAACATGGGCATTGATCTTGATGTTTATGGGAGGTGCCGGTAAATCTGCCATGTTACCATTTCATATTTGGTTACCAGATGCTATGGAAGGTCCAACACCTGTCTCTGCGTTAATTCACGCTGCAACTATGGTTGTCGCTGGTGTGTATCTAGTAGCACGTATGTTTCCAATGTTTCACTTTGTAGAAGACGGATTTGCTTTATATGTCGTCGCTTGGGTAGGAGCCATCTCATCCTTATTTGCCGCGATTATTGCACTTACGCAGAAAGATATTAAACGGGTTTTGGCTTTTTCAACCATGTCGCAAATTGGGTATATGATGTTGGCATTAGGAGTATCAAAATATGAAGGTCACGAAGGTTTAGGGTATATGGCATCAATGTGGCACTTGTTTACACATGCCATGTTTAAAGCATTACTATTCTTAGCTGCCGGTTCTGTGATACATGCTGTACATAGTAATTATTTGAAAGATATGGGTGGCTTACGTAAGTATATGCCAATAACCAATATCACCTTTTTAATTGCTGCCTTATCTATATCAGGATTCCCTTTTACCGCTGGTTTCTTTAGTAAAGATGAAATTTTATTGGCAGCTTTTGAACATAACAAACCAATTTACTTTATTACTTTATTAGTTGCAGGTTTAACAGCTTTCTATATGTTTAGATTGTACTTCGGAATTTTTTGGGGTAAGAAAAAAGAATACGAACACGCACCACATGAATCACCTTGGTCTATGACAATTCCTTTGCTGTTTTTAGCATTTATGAGTATTGCATCGGGTTATTTGCCATTTAGTGAGTGGTTGACTCCTGATCGTGTTGGTTTCCACGGGCATCTAAATTACACAATGGCGGCAATAGCAGTAACAGTCGGACTTATCGGAATTATCATAGCATGGTTATTTTACAAAAACCCAACTAATTACCCTGCAAAAATTAGTGCAGCATCTGGTAAATTATACAAATGGGCTTTTAACAAGTTTTATTTTGATGAAGTTTATATATTCATCACACATAACATTATTTTTAAACGCATCTCAGCACCTTTTGCTTGGTTTGATAAGAAAGTTGTAGATGGTACAATGGAAGGAATTGGTAACAAAACCGTTTCACTATCTAAAGCAATTAAAGGAGTGCAATCGGGTAAAGTACAAGACTATGCTTTTGCCTTTGCCGGTGGTGTGTTTGTATTGGTATTAATAGTAATATATATGATATAAAATCTCAAATCCTAATTAATAAATTCCAAAAAGGATTGTAATTAGTCTTATCGGAATTTAGCATTTGGAATTTTGAATTTAAACATTGAATAATAATTAAGAGCACAAAAATTAATAATTGAATATTTCAAATTTTGATTTTTTAAATATTGGAATTTATTTGTGATTTGAGATTTGTGATTCGGAATTTAATAGAATATGGATATTTTAACGCTTTTTATTGTGGTTCCCGTTTTAACGGCAATTGCTTTACTATTTACTAAGGGCTTAAAACAAGCACGAGTAACAACCATGATTGGGATGCTCATTGAGTTTGGAATGGCTATTAACTTGGTGTTTGCCTATTTTAAAGAACGCGCAACAAATGATGCCATTATGGTATTCACAAGAGACGAGATGTGGTTTGAAACCTTTAACATCCATTATAGTATTGGAGTCGATGGTATTTCAGTCTTGATGATTGTTTTAACAGCAACGGTAGTTTTAGCCGGTGTTTTTATATCTTGGATGATAGATGATATGCCTAAAGAATTTTTTATAACCCTAGTCATTTTGGCGACAGGTGTTTTTGGATTCTTTATTTCTATAGATTTATTTACCCTATTCGTTTTCTACGAAATTGCCGTAATTCCAATGTATCTATTGATCGGTATTTGGGGTAGTGGACCACGAGAATATGCAGCGATGAAACTGACCTTGATGTTGATGGGTGCATCCGCTGTTTTATTAGTTGGAATTTTAGGTATTTACTACGATTCCAATGCAGATGGAGGAGCTTTGACATTCAATATTCTAGAAATAGCACAAGTAAAT
>JAUVOS010000050.1 GCA_030599055.1 Lutibacter sp. | reverse complement strand
GGTAATATTTCATTTTATGATAACGAAATCACACTATTAGTACCAACTTTAGAAGATCCATTAGGTGCTCAAATTGTAAGGAACAACGGTATTACAGTACTGGAAGTAGGTGAAGAAATCAATACTTTTTATCTGCCTCGTTGGGCTGGTGTTGATTCTGAAACCGGAAAACCTATGTGGTACGATGAAGATGGTAATGAAACTTTTGATGTTGCAGAAGCTTCTCTTGAAACACTAAGTGGTAAATCACCAATAGCAGATTTTGATGGTGGCTTTAATTTATATGCTTCCTACAAAGGTTTTGATTTAGGGGCTGATGTTTACTTTAAAGTTGGGCATTATATCATGAATTATATGGAAAGTAATATGTTAAGTGATGGAACAGGTATTGACGCCAACCAAAGAGTTGATGCATTCAATTACTGGAGAAACCCGGGTGACACCGATGTTTTACCAAATCCAATTTATGGTAATGAAGCACAACAATCATCTGACAGATGGCTACAACAAGGAGATTACTTAAGATTAAGAAATCTAACCTTTGGTTATAACCTTCCGAGTAGTTTTGCTGAACAAATAAAATTCAAATCGCTACGTGTATACTTACAAGGTCAGAATTTATTTACATACGCACCTTATTTTAACGGAGAACCGGAAGTAGGTATTGGTAGTGGTGAGACATCAAATGATGTATTTGGAGCCTATAACTTATATAGCTACCCACATATACAATCTCTTTCATTAGGAGTTGATTTAAAATTTTAATAATATAAAAAATGAAAAATATATTTAAAACAATAGTATTATTAGTATTTGGAATACTAATTTTCAATTCATGTTCTGATGAATTAGACCAACAGCCACATGATTCATTTTCTCCAGACACTTTTTATCAAACAGTATCTGATTTTGAAAATGCAACTAGAGGTATTTATGAAGGATTTGTCGCAGGCTCATATTATTGTAGCAGTCTTTTAAGCAGACCTGACATCATTACAGACAATGTAATTTTAGCGCAATCCGGGAGACACTCAAATCAGTGGGTTCACGAATGGCGTTACGATGCCGATGATTATTGGGACATGATGTATGCCCCTTATATGGTAATGAACCGTGCTAATTTAATTATTAATTATATCGATAATCTTGAAGATGGTACAGTAAAAACCAATTATTTAGGAGAAGCACGTGCTGCAAGAGCCATCGCTTTATTTGATATGCTACGGGTTTACAGTGAAATTCCAACTCAATCAAATGATGCAAATGGATCTTTGGGAATGCCAATTATAACTGAAATTGATCCTGCTATTCAAAAATTAAGACCAACTGTTGCTGAATCGTATGCATTTATTATCTCTGAGCTTGAAGCAGCTAAAGCACTTATAAATGCTAATAATGGAATAGGCAGACTTAATAAAAATGCAGTAAATGCCATGTTAAGTAGAGCTTACTTATATAATGGTAATTATTCTGATGTTGTAGCTGCCGCTAATGCGGTAACTTTACCTTTGGCTGCTATTTCTAATTTTGCCGGAGTTTGGACAGATTTAAACGAAGCAGGTGTTCTCTTTAAAATTGATCAAGATCAATCATTAGATGATATCGGTATTGGTATTGAATGGAGTCAATCGAATTCGGGGAAAATCGTTCCGGAATACGTAATGGCATTCGATATGTACAATCTCTACTCTGCTGACGATGTTCGAAGAGATGCATACACTTTCTTAGGAGAAGATTCTGATGGTAATTTTTACAATGCCATTAAAAAAATGTTTGGTGAAGCCGGACAAAATAACGGTAAAGTAGATGCTAAGATTATAAGAGTGGCTGAAGTTTATCTAAACAAAGCAGAGGCTTATGCTAAAATGGGAGGTAACGATGCCAACGCATTATCTGCTTTGAATGCATTACGTTCTAATAGATATTCAAGTTACGTTGCGGGAACAGAAACTGGTGCTGCACTTTTAGAAGCAATTAAATTAGAAAGACGTTTAGAACTTTTTGCAGAAGGACACCGTTTATTTGACTTAAAACGATGGAATGAGCCTGTTGTACGTTCAGCTACAAACGGAGATTTCTTCGATGGCACAGGAACTCCTGTACCTGCAGCTTATCGTAATTTATCTGCCGGTGATCACAAGTTCCTATTACCTATTCCTCAAAGAGAAATAAATATTTTTCCAGATTTTCAACAAAACCCTGGATACTAATTATTTAAATACTATAAATTATGAAAACAATTTTTAAAATACTATCCTTAGTTATACTAATTAGTTTAACTTCTTGTGATAGACCAATAGAGCCAACAGATTACTTGGACAATCGCGCACCCCTTGTAGGATTTCAAGGAGCTCCCGACGTTTTTTTCATGCAAAATGAAGAAAATAGTACTTATGAAATCTTCGTAGGTGTCTCTGCTAAAATTGACACAGCTGTTAGCTATACCATAACAAATGACGCTGAATCAGTTATTGCAGAAGGCGTAGAATTTGAATTGGAAGGTAGTTTTACAATCCCATCCGGTGAATTCTCTGGTTCTTTTATTGTAAATTTTGATTATGATGCTTTACCAGCAGGACCTTCTCAACTATTTTTAAATCTTTCTTCTGAGGGAGATGCACAAATAGGAGCGAAAAATCAATATGATTTGACTGTTATCAAAATT
The DNA here is from genome assembly GCA_030599055.1 of Lutibacter sp. Lineage (GTDB taxonomy): Bacteria > Bacteroidota > Bacteroidia > Flavobacteriales > Flavobacteriaceae > DQTL01. The sequence goes on along the minus strand of JAUVOS010000050.1, from coordinate 10,490 downwards.
TAATTTTTAAAGCTAGTTTTAGCTTTATATATAAGAAATTAATTTTTTTATTTAAAACCAACCGTGTTTATACATGGTTGGTTTTTTATTTATGATCTAAATATATACAGTAATATTTGTTTAAATTTATCGTATTATGTGCTAGAGATTTTATTAATTTTAGTGATAAATGCTTTTTAATATTTAATCTATTTTAAAAATAAACTGCATTTTACCCCATTAAATTTTGCTGTTTAACATCATTTTAAGATATTTGTATTAAATTAATTCAAATAATTATATAATGAAAACAAAGTTTAATGGAATTTTAACACTATTACTGGTGTTTACTGTGCATTTTGCTTTTGCACAAAAAACTGTTTCAGGAACTGTTTCGGATGAAACCGGTGTACTTCCTGGAGTAAGTGTCTTAATTAAAGGTACAACAACAGGTACTGAAACTGATTTTGATGGCAAGTATTCAATACAAGCAAGTACTGGAGATGTACTTCAATATAGCTTTATTGGAATGGAAACTTCATTCAAAACAGTTGGTGCTTCAAATACTGTTGATGTAGTGATGTCTGGTGGCGTATTACTTGAAGAAGTTGTCGTTACCGCACAAGGTATTAAAAAAGAGAAAAAAGCATTGGGTTATGCGGTTTCTTCTGTAAAAGAAGACCAGATTAAAGATAAAGCTGAAGCCGATCTTACCCGTGTTTTAAGTGGGAAATCTGCCGGTGTCAACATTACTACTCAAAATGGTTTATCGGGTTCGAGTAATAAAATTGTTATTCGTGGAATGAATTCTTTTGATAGTGACAACAACGCTTTATATGTTATTGATGGGGTTCCTATCAGTAATGACACCAATGAAGCCGGTAACTTTATTGATGGTAATATGGGATCTAGTAGATCTTTTGACATTGACCCAAACAATATTGAAAAAATTGATATCCTTAAAGGATTAGCAGCGGCTACTCTTTATGGATCAGCTGGTAGAAATGGAGTTGTTTTAATCACAACAAAAACAGGAAGTCAAAGAGAATTAAATGAGAAACAAGAAATTCAATTTTCTTCCTCTTATTTCTTCAACGAAGTGGCTTCACTACCCGATTATCAAGATGAATTTGGAGGTGGTTTTGACCAAGCTTTTGGATGGTTTTATAGTAACTGGGGTCCCGGTTTCTACGAAAATGGTCTTGGAGGATGGGCCAACGATCCTTTAATTGATGAAAACGGTACTGTACCTCACCCTGTTTCTACAATAACTTACATAACGGAGAATTTTCCCGATATGGCAGCTGAGTATGCAACGCAGCGCTATGAATGGAAACCTCGAAATAGTGTTGAGGACTTTTTTAGAACAGGAGGTACATCAAATACTTCTGTAAACATGAAAGGGAGAAGTGACGATAATAATTTCACCTATGGTTTAAATTTTAGTCACCTAGATGATCAAGGGTTTACACCCGGAAATAGTGTGACAAGAAGTAACTTTAGTATTGGAGGTAGTGCAAAACTGTCTAATAATATAACTTTTAGCGGCTCTTTAAACTATGCTAGAACTAATTACAAAACACCACCGGTTGCCTTGAGTTTTGGTAGTGGTTCCGCAGGAACATCAATATTTGGTGATTTATTCTATACACCTAGAAATATTGGTATGTTTGAGTTACCTTATCAAGCACCGGATGGCACAAGCATCTATTATCGTGAAGACAATGCCATACAACATCCATTATGGACTGTTGAAAATGCTAAATTTTCTCAGTTAACCAACCGCGTGTTTGGGAATGCTTCTGTATCTTATAATTTAACTGAAAATTTAAATTTAATGTATCGTGCATCTGTTGACACCTATAGTGAAGACAATGTAAACAAACAAAATAGAGGTGGTGTTAGTGATTCTAGCACCTTAAATAGTGGTATATATAATACATGGAATAACAACAATGTTATCTGGGATCACACTGTTCTTTTTAACGGTAGCGGTTATTCATTTGGTGAAAAGTTTAACCTTGGATTTGATTTAGGTGCCACCGTTAATAGTACTGATTTTAATCGAATTGGTATAAAAAGTTATGATCAACAGGTTTTTGGATTCTTTGATCACGGTGGATTTTTAGAGCGTAACCAAATGGAATATCATGAAAAAAGAAATATATTGGGTGTTTTTGGTCAAGCATCTTTTGACTATGACAATATGTTCTTTGTGAATGTTTCCGGACGTAATGATTGGGTCTCTAATGCAATCAACAATTCTCTGTTTTATCCTTCAGTTAGTGCTTCCTTTATCCCTACAAAAGCATTTGAAGGTTTAAAATCACAAAATGGAATTAACTTCTTAAAATTAAGAGCAGGTTATGGTACTTCAGCAAATTTCTCCAAAGGATATCCAACGGCTTCACTTGCTATTTTAGATACGCAACAATGGGTAGATGACGGTGGTGGATATATAGTTGGAAATACTACTGATTCTTTTAGAGCTAATAAAGATATTCGACCTGAACTATTTCAAGAATTTGAATATGGGGTAGAAGGGCGTTTATTTAATAATAGAGTAAATTTTGATTTTTCTTATTATACCAGAATTACCAATGATTTAATCATTCGTCAACCTTTACCTGCATCTAGTGGATATACAGAAACTTTTACTAATATCGGTGAAATTATTGGTGATGGTATTGAAATAGATTTAGGAATTGACATCTTTAAAAATGATGAAGGTTTTAACTGGAACACCAATGTAAACTTTAACCAAAATAGTTCTGAAGTTACTGAATTAGGACAAGATGCTGATCAAATTATTTATGCAGGATATACAAATCTTGGAAACGGAGCTCAAGTTGGTTATCCTTTAGGCGCAATGTTTGGTAGTAGAATTAAACGTAATGACAATGGCGATTTGTTAGTAGATGCTATTGGTATTTATGTATCTGAAGATACTACTAATGAGGATGATCTTATTGCTGGTTTAGTCCCATTCATCGGTGATCCAAATCCGGATTTTGTAATGAATTATAACAATTCTTTTTCTTATAAAAACTTCTCATTAGACTTTACATTTAATCATACTTCTGGTGGTGATATTTATTCTCAAACAATATCTTCTCTTTTAGGTAGAGGTTTAACGACAGATACCTTAGAAGGTAGATTGGGTACTTTTGTATTACCGGGTGTAAGTGAAGCAACCGGTTTACCAAATGATATTCAAGTCAATAACTCTGATTTTTATTTCAGTGGTATCTTTGCACATCCAGCTGAAGAGCTGTCTGTGTATGATGCCTCAGTAGTTAGACTGCAAGAAATATCAGTAGGTTATGCTTTCTCCAAAAAAATGTTAGATAAAACACCTTTTGGAAAAATATCTATTAAAGCAAGTGGTTATAATATGTGGTATAATGCTTATAACACACCTGAAGGGATTAACTTTGATCCAAATGTATCAGGAGTAGGTGGAAATGGAGCCGGCTTTGAATATTTAACCGGACCTAGTGGTAAGAAATATGGGCTTAGTATAAATCTTACATTCTAATTTTAAAAATAATACAAAATGAAAAAATTTAATAAAATTTCAATTTTTCTATTACTTCTACTTGGGTTCGCTGTTAATTCATGTGACGACGTACTCAATTTAGATTTACTAGATGATCCTAACGATATCACGTTAGACAAAGCTAATTTAGATCGTTTTTTAAACGCGATACAAATTGATTTTGTCAAATTTACACATAATATGGGCGAAAACGGTTCAGAATTAACCAGACTAGAGTATATGTTTGGAAGACAGTATATTAATAATTTTGCTGCTGTTTATACCAGTTATGAATGGGATGTTGCCTATCAACGTATGTTTTCTGATATAAAGGCAGCCGAAGGTTTAGCCGTTAATTTAGAATCTAATAAACACATAGGTGTTATGAAGGTTCTTAAAGCATATACGCTACTTACTTTAGTAGATTTCTTTGGAGATATTCCTTTAAGCGAAGCTACTAAACCAGAGGAGTTCCCTTTTCCACATACCGATGATGATGCAGCTGTTTATGAAGCTGCTATAGCTATGCTTGATAGTGCTATGGGCTATTTACAAGCAGACGGTCCTAATTTACAAAATGACTTTTTCTATGGTAATAATTTTTCTAAATGGGAAAAATTAGTAAACACCTTAAAAATGCGTGCTTATGTAAATACTCGTTTAGTAGATGGAAGTGCTGCCAGCAAATTTGATGCTATTGTTGCCTCTGGAAACTATATTGGCACTTCAGCAGACGATTTTCAATTTCGTTACGGAACGAATATTGCAAGTCCAAATACACGACACGATGCATATGACGATGATTATACTGCTACCGGCGCCGGAAATTACAGATCTAACTGGTTGATGGATGAAATGTTGTTTGATGAAGATCCTAGAATGAGATACTATTTTTACAGACAAGTAGATTGTACACCTGGAAATGGTTGTGCACCTAATCAAGCACAATTACCTTGTTCAGTGCAAGGCCGCCCTGCTCACTATCCTGCAGACATGGTTTTCTGTAGTGTTGCGGAAGGTTATTGGGGTCGTGATCACGGTAATGCAGAAGGTATCCCACCAGACAGTTTTAGAAGAACTGCTGTTGGAGTTTATCCTGCCGGTGGAAAATTTGATGATGATGATTTTACACCTATAACCTTAGGTGATGGAGGTCAAGGTGCCGGAATTACACCTTTAATGTTAGCTTCTTGGGTTGACTTGATGAAAGCTGAAATGGCTATGCTTAGCAATCCTGCAAACGGTTGGGGACCTTTAGAGGCTTCTTTAATAAAATCTATAGACAAAGTTATGACATTTAGAACATTAGATCCTGATTCTGATGCGAGTTTTGCTCCTACAGCCTCAGAAGTTAATGGATATATCGCAAATGTTGGCGCTGACTTTAATAGTGCCAGTGATGCAGATAAATGGGAGTTGCTATCAGTACAATATTTTGTAGCACACTATGGAAACGGAGCTGATGCTTATAATTTTTATAGGAGAACAGGATATCCAACCTCACTGCAATATAATATAGAGCCAAACGGTGGTAATTTTGTTAGATCTTTCCTTTATCCTTCTAGTGAGGCTGATGTGAATAATAATATCGTACAAAAACCAAATGTTGATATACAGGTATTTTGGGATACTAACCCTGCTTCACCTGGATTTCCAGCTGCAAATTAATTTTTAAAAACTTATAATTATGAAGAATATATTTAAAACAGTATTGCTTATGCTAGTATTGATTAGCGTAACAATTTCGTGTACAGAAAGCGATAATGCTGTAGATGAACTATTACAAAACGTAGATAGATCTGGTGCTATATTAAGAACCTTAAGCCCTCCAGGGGAGTTTATGGTCAACAGCAACCCCGATATGAATACCATTCAATTTACTATTGAGGTGCAAGAAGCGAACGGAGATATTGATCCCGATTTTAAAGAAGTTAGAGTTTATGTAGGTGTTTATCAAGATCAACTTGCTACAGATCCTTTATTAGATGATGAAGACGTAGCAACCAGTGAACATTTAATGTTGACACTTCCTGCTGCTGAATTTACAACTATAAGTGATAATGACTTGCCATCACATGAAATAACTTTTGGGACGCAAGATGTAGTTGATTCATTTTCAACAGCCACCTTTACTACACCAACATTTATTGAGGTTCGTTTAGAACTAGAGATGAGTGACGGGCGTGTAATTTCAAAAGACAATGTCGCTGCAACAATAGCAACCGGTATTTATTTTGAATCACCATTTTCTTATGTTATCATTTTCATGAATTTCTAATTGAATTAACTAAATGGAAAAACTCTCAGAAATGGGAGTTTTTTTTTGTTCTAATTTTAATGCAATTTTATTTGTGAGACTCTTAAAAATTATTTCAATTTTTAAGTTCGCCGAACTAATCCCGCTTTTTTAGCGGGTTATTGGTTAATACCTCGACCTTTCCTGTCACGCCTTTAGCGTGATAGGTCGATTCCTTTTATTGGGTTCAGTCCCGATAGTTATCGGGATACCCTGAGGTTTAATACCTTTTATTAAACAAATAATATTCGAGTTAGCGTTAAAAAAATATCTCACTCAATTTATGTCTAATCAAACGGAGTAGATCCTGTAACTTAAAACGTGAGTTCTGTCTAAGCGTTTATACAGCTTAGATGGATTTTTTTATATTCGAAGCTAAATTTTAGTACGACTAACTAGTTAATTCGAGAAAATTTAACAAGAAACCGACAAAGGAGGTTCACGAACACCTTATAAAAAATAAAGTAGCGTGAGTAATTGGTAAAATTCATCAAGCCCAAAGAAAACTAAAACCTTATACCGAATTTAGTCCATCAATGCGCGATGCACATATTATCTATTTTAATAATTATAAGTATCCTTTATTTATTGTTTGCTTATTAAATTCCAAATATCAAATCACAAACGTCAAATAAATCACAAAAGTTAAAATACAAAAAAACAAACTACTCAGATGAATTTTGTGAGTTTATACTATTCTAATATAGAGTGATTATTAAAATTCTCGGTATTATAATTTATTTGTTATTTGATTATTGTTATTTGTTTTTTTAACTATCATATAACTAGACCACACTATTTTTTGATACTATAAGCATCCTTAACTTTGTTATTTTAGTTGCTTTTTTATTCAAAAATGTAGTTTAGTTATATAGTAGGTTCTAAAGTAATTAGTTCTCAAAAGTTTGGTTTATTATTTTAATTTACTTTCACAAAAAAACCCTAAGCTTTTACAAGCTTAAGGTTTTTTATACTTTAAAATAAAGTACTTATATTGATAAGTATTTATTTCATAACTTTAATTGTTCCTTCTGTAGCACCAATGTTTACAGTTACAAAGTATGCACCATTCGCAAAACTTGACATATCTACAGTAGCTTGAATCGCATTGATATCAGCTGTGTAAACTTGTTGTCCTAATAGATTATGAATAGTAACACTAGTAATTGCTTCGTCAGCACGTAGGTTTAATACATCATTCACAGGGTTTGGATAAGCAGAGAAGCCTTTAGCTTCTATTTCCTCAACACCTGAACCAGGCTCTATAAATTCATCTTGATAGAGGAAATCATCCAAATAGTAAGAGTTGTTAGCATCAATTGTGTAGAAATCAATACCTCCTAAGGCTGTAGGATATTCACTTTGCACCCCTTCTGCATCATAAGAAGCAAAAGGCTCAAAACCATCTGTTGCTTCAACACCATCTACGAAAAATTGCCAAGTAGAAGCACTGATACCTGTTGAAATATCAACATTTATAATAACTTGGAACCATTTATCTTCCGGATATGTAAAATCAAGCCATAAAGCAGGATCACTTATACCAAGGTCTACATAACCTGCCCCAGCAGATCCTTCTGCTAATTCATAAAAATAAATATTACCTACTGCCCATTCACCACCTCCGATGGGAACTTGACCTTGTACGTTAAAATATCCACCTTTACCTGCAGGAACATACATCCAAAATTCAAGACCCCAAGTACCAAATATTTTGTTACCCATGTCTAAAACTCCATCAACAAAATTAGTTGTGTCATCCCATACCCAACCAGACAAAGAACCTGATCGTGCATAAGTAGAAGAAGAAAGAACAGAACAAGTGCCACTACAACCCCAGTCAGTCCAATGATCTTGGTATATAGGTTGTCCGTCAGTATAACTTTCCATGTCATCTTGGAACTCAATAGTCTGAGCATTTAAGCTCACCATAATAAATGCAAAAAGCATCACTAAAAAATAATTTTTTTTCATTTTATTTAAAGATTTAAAATTAATATTATACAAATATAGAAAAAATTATCATAAACTAAAACAATAACAGGTGTGTTTTTTTAATAAAATTCTAAAACTGATACTGTAATTACATTTTAAACTCCTTTTAAAACACTCAATATTTTATTTTTTAATTCAATACTACACCATAATTTATTAAGAAGAAAATTGGAACTATTCACCCGTAAGGTTTTTTTAAAAATGTTTCCCACGCAAAGGCCCGCAAAGAAATTAGGTTGATTTTTAATACGCCAAGAACGCAAAGTTTTATGAATGCGGAGCATTTATTTCTTTGCGAGCTTTGCATAATATAATAGTTTTAAAGGCTTTGCGTTCTTTGCATGAAAAAACAGAAGTGGCTAAACAGAAACAGAAAATTTAGTCTTTTAACAATTAATTGAGTTAGTGTCTAAACAAAATTAATTACTTTTGTCGATTCTTAAAAATCATATCATGAAATTTAGTATCTTAATAGTTGCTTGTTTACTTTCTCAATTAGTATTTTCCCAAGAACATGCATGGGTTTATTTTAATGATAAACAAGATGTTGCAACCTATCTTGCAAATCCTCTTAGCATGCTTACTCAGCGTTCGTTAGATCGCAGAGCTAACCAAGGGATTGCTCTTGACGAAACTGATGTTCCCATTACACAATCGTATGTTGATCAAGTGGAAAATTATAACGGAATCACCGTTAAAGCAACTTCAAAATGGATGAATGCAGTGCATGTTTTAGGCACTGAAGCTGACGTAAATACACTTGTTGATTTATCATTTGTTGCATATATTGAGTTTGCCGCTGATAATTTAAATACAAAAGCCAATCCTGTTAAAAATCGTTATGATAAGTTTTCAAATGAAACAGTCACAAAAACTATATATAATTACGGTGGTTCCTATAATCAAGCGCATCAAATAAGAGTAGATTTTTTACACCAGTTAGATTATACCGGAGAAGGTATGATGATAGCTGTTCTAGATAATGGTTTTCCTGGTGTAGATACATTTAATGCATTTTCCCATATAAGAAATAACGATCAAATATTAGGAGGCTATAATTTTATTGAAAGAAATACAAATATATATGACCGTGGTACACACGGCGTTTCTGTTTTGTCAACAATTGGTGGATTTGTAGATGGTCAAATAGTTGGCACTGCTATAGATGCTGAATTCTACCTTTATATTACTGAAGATAATACAAGTGAAACCCCATTAGAAGAAAGCTACTGGGTAGAAGCAGCCGAATTAGCAGATTATAATGGTGTTGACGTGATTAATACATCTCTCGGTTATAGTGAGTTTGACGACTCAAGATATGATTATACATACGCTGATATGGATGGTAATACCACCTTTATCACACGTGGTGCTGACATCGCAGCAACTAAAGGAATGATAATCTGTAATTCCGCAGGTAATTCCGGGAATAGTTCTTGGCATTATATAACTTCTCCTGCTGATGGACACAATGTTTTTACGGTTGGGGCTGTTGACTCAAATGGTAGCATTGCAGGATTTAGCTCTTATGGACCAACTTCTGACGGAAGGATAAAACCTGATGTTGATGCAAAGGGATCTTCTACAACCATTGTAAGTAGTAGTGGCTATGTAACAACTGGTAGTGGCACCTCTTTTTCGTCACCGGTAATGACAGGAGCTGTCGCTTGTTTTTGGCAAGCTTTTCCCACAAAAACTAGCTTTGAAATAATGCAAATGATTCGTGAGTCGGCTCATCTTTATAATAACCCTGATGATCATTATGGATATGGCATCCCAAATCTTGAACTTGCATATTATAACGCGCTCGAAGTAGCAGAAAATGAATTATTTGGGGTTAGTATTTACCCAAATCCAACAGAAAACAAACTCTTTGTAGAATTGCAAGATTATGAAAATGCAACACTTGAGATATATGATATTTTGGGGAAAATTATACACATCAAAAAAATGACACAGCCTATTAATATAATCGATGTATCACTATTAGAAAAAAGCATCTATTTAATTCATATAAAATCTGACGATAAAAGACTTACACAAAAATTTATTAAACAATAAAATTAAGAATAAAAAAAATACTTAATTTGCAACTCATCAAACACAACAACATGAAAAATATACTTTTATTAGTACTCGTTTTCGTTTTTTCAATTTCATACGCACAAACGAAGCAACAAAAACAACAAATTACATCAAACTATGATATCGAAAAATTACTTGAGATGTCTAATAGTTTTTCACAACAATACCAAGAAGAAAAAGATGAAGCTTTAAGATTAGCCGTAATTAATAATTGGAAAGTTAAATTTAAAAAAGACGGCGTTTTCTATGAACTCCAACGAGTTTCAAAAGAAGGAAAACCTTTGTATTACAGAACAACCAATTTAAATGCTGCTAAAACCACAAGAGCTAATCAGTTGCATAGTGGTGGCGGTTTGGGTTTAAATGTAGAAGGTCAAAATATGACAGCCTTTGTTTGGGATGGTGGTATTGCCAGAGTTACACATCAAGAATATGATGGTGCCGGTGGTACGGATAGATTTTCAGCCGGTGGTGACGGTGCCACATTGAGTGATCATTCAGCTCATGTTATGGGAACAATAATTGCCTCAGGTGTTGTTTCAGCAGCAAAAGGGATGGCGCCACAAGCTTATGGAGTTGGATATGATTGGAATAACG
>JAUVOS010000183.1 GCA_030599055.1 Lutibacter sp. | reverse complement strand
TTTTGATGAAATTGATGCAATGGTGGTGATTTTTGGTAGCCCTGGACTTTTTAATATATCCGAAGTTTATACTATACTACATAAGAAAATTAGAACATCAAAAAAACCAATATTTCCAATTTTACCTTCTGTGGTCAATGTTTCAAAAGATATAAAAGATTTTATTAAGAAAGGTAATATTGCATTTTTTGATGAAGTCCTTTTTGGAAAAGCATTGACAAAGGTGTCACAATCAAACCTGATTGAGATTACTCCGAATGTATTGGATGCGCTTAAAAGAAAAAAATTAAAAACCCTAATAAAACCGCAAGCTTCAGGGTATTTGTCACCTGATATTGTTCAACAAATTTTTGATAGTATTGAAATACCGCGGGTTGTGGAATATGTAGTTTCAAACGAAGAAGCTTTGTTAAAATCAAAAAATAGTCTGACGTATCCATTGGCCTTAAAGGTAGTGGGACCTGTACATAAAACAGATGTCGGCGGTGTACGTTTAAACATTAATAATCAAGAGGAATTATTCATAAATTTTAGAGAATTATTAGAAATTCCAAATGCTACTGCTGTATTGATTCAACCTATGATTAGCGGAATGGAACTCTACGTCGGTGCAAAAAAAGAAGGAAACTTTGGGCATACAATCGTCTTTGGTTTAGGAGGAATTTTAATAGAGATTTTAAAAGATATTCAGATTGGTTTGGCTCCTTTAAGTATCCTTGAAATTGAAGGACAATTAAAAAAATTAAAAGCCTATCCCATATTAAAAGGATATCGCGGAAAAGAAGGTATTGCTATAGATCAATTTGCTCAGATTATTCAGAAAGTTTCTAATTTAGTTAGCTATTTACCTGAAATAGCAGAGTTAGATATTAATCCGTTGATGGCGAATGAGAATTCTGTTGTTGCGGTGGATGCGAGAATTCGGATTGAGACGCTGTGATTTTCGCTCTCAAAGTGACACCGTGACTTTGAGTCACGGTGTCACTAGCTAACAGTCACAGATTGAACCTAACATATTCATCAGCAACTTTCTTATTTACCAATTTACCATCACGCAAATTTGCAAAATCCATAGCTGATGAGAATTCCCAATCTGTTGCTTTTATTACTAATTTAGCTTTTACAGGATTATCATGTATATAGTTGAAACATACTTGTGGATATTGTTGATCAGGATGCTTAAAATTAATCTTTGTAACTCCATTTTGCATTATATATGAAGGTGTTATCCCTTTATGACAGCTTATGCATTCGGCTTTGGTTTTTTCTCGAAATAACTTTCCGCTAAAGTTTTGTTGCTTATTAATTGCTCTTGTATATGAACGTAGCATTATACCAATTGAGTCGTTAATACTTCGGTTTTTTCGAGATATACTGTCTTTTAGAGTAGCAGTTACGGTGTTACTGGTTACAGGTAATTCAATTTCATTAATCAATACCATAAAATGAAAATGATTAGGCATTAAACACCAAGCAATTATATCTGCGTATGGAGTGATGTAAGTGTTGACTTTTTTTAAAAAGAATAAATAATTGTTACGATTAAAGAATATTTTTCTCTTGTTGTTTCCTTGATTGTAAATGTGATATAGATTTCCTTTCCCTAATTGCATTTTTTTTGTTTGTAGTTGTGTTGTGACTTAAAGTTATGGTGTCACGAGATTATTCAGTAATTTTACGATTTCACCTTTTCCATCTTTATCATTGCTGCCAATTACAAAGTTGCTATTTTTAGGATGAATTTTAAAACGAATTCCTTTATTCTTTAGAGAAATCATATAAAAAATAATCTTAGAAAACGCATTCGATTGATTGTCAAAAATAATTTCATCAATCCTTTTTTCGGTTAATATACTTTCAATTTTTTCCAAATCATCAAAACGAGAAACGACACGCGTTTCACAAACGGCAAATAAATGAACTTCACTAGTAGTGTAGTGTTTTCTCAGTGCTTCATATATATGATTTTCGTTACCTATGTAGAGTATGTTTTTCGGTGGAGTGATAGTTTTGTCTTTCTTTTTAACTTGGAAATATTTTATCCAATACCAAAATTTTATTCCCAAATGCATAATCAAATCATAGGCTTTGTTTAAACGAAAATGCTTTTTGTAAAAGATACGCATCGCTCCGTAAAAATTACCGAGATATTTTGCGTTCTTGGCGGTGCTTTCTCCTTTATAATGAAGGATTTGCGTATTGGGATAGTAATAGTTTTTATAGCCTTTTTTTAGCATTTTATAGCTGATGTCAATATCCTCTCCAAACATAAAATACTCTTCATCAAAACCCCCAATTTCGTTGTATTTTTCTCGTTCAATAAGCATAAAGGCGCCGACTAAAATATCGATAGTTCCTGTTTCATCCTCTTTTAGATGTGTGGCGTAGTATTTTCCTTTAGTTGGATTTGAGATGCCAAACATTTTATTAAACGCTACTTTTGGAGTCGGAAGTCCGCGTTTGCTTTCCGGTAGAAAATTTCCGGTTCCATCTACGAGTTTTACTCCTAAAATTCCTAAATTCTTTTTCTTTTCTGCAAATGATAAGATCTTTGCAAAGGTATCTTCCGCAACTACTGTATCGGGATTAAGTATCAGAACATATTTCCCTTTAGCAATAGCAACTCCCTGATTATTTGCTTTAGAAAAACCTACATTTTCTTTGTTTTCTATTAAAATAACTTTGGGGAATTTTTCCTTCACCATCGCACAACTATCGTCTGGTGAGATATTATCAACCACAATGATTTCACCGTCAATACCACGTAAAGCAGCTTGTACACTCAATAAACACTGCTCCAAAAAGTAGCGTACATTATAATTTACTATGATTACGGATAATTGCACTTCTTACTTTTAACTTTATAAACTTTTAACTCTTTTTTATCTCTTTAACGAAGCTTCAAACGGAATACGATTAATAATACTGCGTCCCAGTGTAACTTCATCGGCATATTCTAATTCATCTCCAACAGAAATACCACGGGCAATTGTCGTTGTTGTTACGTCTAAACTTTCCAATTGTTTAAAAATATAGAAATTTGTGGTATCACCTTCGATAGTTGAGCTTGTAGCGAAAATTAATTCCTTAATCTGATTTTCTTTTACTTTCTCAACCAAACTTTCAATATTCAAATTGTGAGGACCGATGCCTTCCATGGGTGATATTTTACCACCTAAAACATGATAATGCCCTTGAAACTGCGCAGTGTTTTCTATCGCCATTACATCGCGTATATCTTCAACAACACAAACGATGGAACTATTTCTTTTAGTATTGGCACATATTTCACAAATATCAGAATCGGAAATGTTATGACAGTTTTTACAAAAATTTATGTTTTCTACTAATTTTTCAAGCGAATTTGCAAGTTGTAAAGTTTGTGACTTTGGTCGGTTGATTAAGTGTAAAACCAATCGTAAGGCAGTACGTTTACCTATTCCCGGTAATTGCGACATTTCATCAACTGCTTTTTCCAATAATTTTGAGGAGAAATTCATTCGACAAATGTAAACAATCTTATAGACTATGAATATTTTTTGTTTCTTTGTTAACCTTAAAACAAAAGCATGTCATCAACGTATATTTTACTATTAATTGCCGTTTATTTTGGGGTATTATTACTTATTTCCTTCTTTACAGGAAAGGAAGATACCAATGAAGGTTTTTTTAGAGCTAATAAAAATGCTCCGTGGTATCTCGTTGCATTTGGAATGATAGGAGCCTCACTCTCGGGTATTACTTTTATATCTGTTCCCGGATGGGTGGCGTCTAAAAACTTTGCCTATATGCAAATGGTAATGGGCTTTGTAGTGGGTTATTTTGTAATTGCAAAAGTTTTGCTACCACTTTATTACAAAATGAATCTAACTTCGATTTACACCTATTTGGAAGAACGATTTGGTGACATTTCGCATAAAACAGGTGCTATTCTATTTTTAGTAGCTAGAATTGCAGGCGCTTCTTTACGACTATTTCTTGTGGCAACTGTTTTGCAACTTTTGATTTTTGATGAATTGGGCGTTCCTTTTGTCATAACAGTTACAATCACCATTTTATTAATCTGGGTATATACTTTTAAAGGAGGTATTAAAACAATTATTTGGACGGATACCTTGCAAACCTTATTTATGTTAATTGCACTTGTAATTTCCGCATATTTGATAGCAACAGATCTGAAGCTTACTTTTACTGAAGTATTGGGTAGTATAAAAAACAGTGAATATTCTAAAATATTTTTCTTCGAAGATTATAATGCGGGCAATTATTTTTGGAAACAATTTCTTGCCGGTATTTTTATTGCCATATCCATGACGGGCTTAGATCAGGGAATGATGCAAAAAAACCTTACCGTAAAAACGCTAAAAGATTCTCAAAAGAATATGTATTGGTTTTCAATTTCCTTGTTATTTGTAAACTTGATGTTTTTAGGATTAGGGGTTTTGTTATTACAATATGCCAAACATAATAGTATTGATTTAGAAACGCTGGATATCAAGGGAGACGCTATTTTTCCACACATAGCCGTAAAAACAAATTTAGGAATAGCAGCAGCTGTGTTTTTCGTTTTAGGTTTAATTGCAGCGGCTTACTCAAGTGCAGATTCATCGATGACAGCTATTACAACTTCGTTTAGTATCGATATTTTAGAAATTGATAAAAAGTATTCAAAAGCAAAACGAAAAAAGATACGGAAAATAGTACATTTTGGAATCTCTGTTCTATTTGTTTTTGTACTGATTCTATATGATAAGTTGATTACAGACAGAAGCATCATCGATTCCATTTTTAAATTTGCCGGATACACCTATGGACCTCTTTTAGGATTGTTTAGCTTCGGGTTATTTACCAAAAAAAGAATTAAAGATAGATTCGTTCCAATTGTTGTGATAATTTCACCAATTCTAACGTATTTTATTTCCATTATTCCAGAGAA
>JAUVOS010000243.1 GCA_030599055.1 Lutibacter sp. | reverse complement strand
GGAGGCGGAAAAGAAGTGCCGCAATTAGCCATGGCAAAAGCTTTTAAAAATGGTGATTTTCGTTCGGGTTATTACCGCGATCAAACCTTTATGATGGCGATAGATGCCTCAAGTCCGCAACAACTTTTTGCGAGTTTATATGGTGATACAGACATCAATAATTCACCCGAGTCTGGAGGAAGACAGATGAATAATCACTTTGCGACTCATTCTTTAAATGAAGATGGTACATGGAAAAACTTGATGGAACAAAAAAATTCTAGTTCTGATATTTCGTGCACCGCCGGGCAAATGCCACGCCTATTGGGATTGGCTCAGGCATCAAAAATATACAGACATGTTGAGGGACTAAAAGATTTTAGTAAATTTTCAAATAAAGGGAATGAAGTAGCTTGGGGAACTATTGGAAATGCGAGTACAAGTGAAGGTCTTTTTTGGGAGACCATAAATGCTGCAGGAGTATTACAAGTTCCTATGATCATCAGTATTTGGGATGATGAGTACGGTATTTCAGTGCATGCCAAACACCAAACAACCAAAGAAAATATTTCTGAAATCCTCAAAGGTTTTCAACGCGAAAATAACACCAATGGCTTTGAGATGTTTAACGTAAAAGGATATGATTATCCTGCTTTAATTGCTATTTATGAAAAAGCGGGTAAAATTGCTCGGGAAAAACATATTCCTGTCATCATTCACGTAAAAGATTTAATGCAACCCATTGGGCATTCTACTTCGGGTTCTCACGAGAGATACAAAGATCAAAAGCGTTTGGATTACGAAAAAAGTATTGATTGCAATACCAAGATGCGTCAATGGATTTTAGATTACAAAATTGAAGATGAAAAGGGTATTACACACCGTTTTGTTGAAAATGAAACCGTATTAAAAAGTCTTGAAAAAGAAGCAAAAAACGAAGTAAAACAAGCAAAGCGAGATGCTTGGAATAACTTTAAAAAACCTATTATATTTGCAAAATCCGAAGTCTTAAATTTATTAAAAGAAGTTGCAAATAAATCTAAAAATGCTGTATTTATCAACAAATACATTCGTGACTTTGAAGCTGATCAAGACATTCATGTAAAACCCAATTTGGTTTATGCACGAAAAATAATGCGTTTTTTAATACATGAAAATTTCCCTGAAAAAACAATTTTACAAAATTGGATTAAAGAATATACAGCAATCTATAAAAAAAGATACGGTTCTCATTTGTACAGCCAAACTAAAAAAGCTGCCATAAACATTCCGGAAATTCGGCCAACTTATGATTCAGAAGTTACGGAAGTCGATGCAAGAATCATATTAAAAGAAAATTTTAATCAGATTTTTACACAGCATCCTGAAACTTTAATTTTTGGAGAAGATACCGGCTATATAGGAGATGTAAATCAAGGTTTAGAGGGAATGCAAGAAAAATTTGGCGAATTGCGAGTTGCCGATACAGGAATACGTGAAACGACCATTATCGGACAAGGAATTGGCATGGCCATGCGCGGACTACGTCCCATCGCAGAAATTCAATATTTAGATTATCTACTTTTTGCCTTACAAACCTTGAGCGACGACTTAGCTTCGCTACATTATCGTTCCGCCGGACGTCAAAAAGCACCACTAATAATACGTACGCGTGGACACCGATTAGAAGGGATATGGCATTCTGGTTCTCCTATGAGTGGCATCAATAGCTTTTTAAAAGGAATCTGTATTTTAGTACCAAGAAATATGACAAAAGCAGCCGGTTTCTTTAACACCATGCTAGAAAGTGACGATCCTGCGCTGATTATTGAAAACCTTAATGGATATCGTCTAAAAGAAAAACTACCCAATAATTTTGGTAAATTCAGAACTCCGGTTGGTGTTGTTGAAACACTGTTGGAAGGAGATGATATAACCTTAGTTTCGTATGGTTCTACCTTAAAATTAGTAGTACGAGCTGCTTTAGAATTACGACAAGTAGGAATTAGTTGTGAGATAATTGACATACAAAGTATCATGCCTTTTGACATTCAACACGACATTGCAAAAAGCGTTAAAAAAACGAATCGGCTTATGGTTATTGATGAAGATGTACCCGGTGGTGCTTCTGCTTATATTCTCAACGAAATTTTAAATACGCAAAATGCCTATCATTATTTAGACAGCAAACCTATAACCTTATGTTCAGAAGAACACAGGCCGGCTTACGGAACAGATGGCGATTATTTTTCAAATAAAAGTCCTGAAGATATTTTTGAAGCGATTTATCAACTTATGCATGAGGTAAATCCGAAGAAATATAAAGCATTATACTAATAATCTGATGCTAATTAATCATTTAAACTATTGATAATTAAACAACCTAATTGTTAATTTTTTTATTATTTTTTTACAACAAACGAGATTTGTTTGATTAATCGATTTTTTTACGCGTCTTTTATTGTGAATTTCATATTCAATTTACATCAATTTTGACGTGATTTTTGTCATTTTTTAACCTAAAACATATACGTAACTTCGCACTGCTATAGAAAAAAGAATCATTTTAAACCTATAAAACAATCATCTTATGGCAAAAGTTAAAGGAGCAGTTGTAATTGACTCAGAAGCATGTAAAGGATGTAATCTTTGTGTTGTTGCTTGCCCTACTGACGTTCTAAAACTAAGTGATGAACTCAATGACAAAGGGTACAACCCCGCTTTTCCGTTGAATCATAGTGCTTGTACTGCTTGTACAATTTGTGCATTAGTTTGTCCAGATATGTGTATTACTGTTTATCAGTTAAAACCTGAAAAAGTATAGATTTGAATCAAGAAACAAGAAACAAGAAACAAGAATCAAGAGATAAGAGACAAGATTTAAGATTTAAGATTTAAACAGAATTGTAAAGGAGAAATGAAAAAACACAATTTTAAAAATTTTAAAATTTGGGAAGAGGATTTTAAATTAGTTTCTGATACGTATAAATTGACAAGAACATTTTAATAAATACCTTGAATATAGTTTAGGGTCCGCCTATGAATGAGAAACACAACTAATAGTTGCATTTGAATAAAAGGTATTAAACCTCAGGGTAGAACCCTGAACCCAATAAAAGGAATCGACCTAGAAGGTCGAGGTATTAACCAAT
>JAUVOS010000045.1 GCA_030599055.1 Lutibacter sp. | reverse complement strand
TAATAAAGCAATTAATAATTACTCCTTCTTACTATAATTTTATTAAAATGTTAACTTGCGCTATTCTATTAATCCCGCATTATTTATGAATAACACGGAGTTAAAAAGTTAAAAGTGTAAAGTTCATAAAGTTAGCCTTTGTGTTTAATTTTTTACATAGTCCAAATTTGGGTTATGATTTACACTTGTTATTTGAGTGTAAACCTTTAACTTTCAACATTATAACTTTTAAATAATAAAAATTCATGAATTTTTCGGGTTAATCACTATTAAAAACTATTATCTATAACATATTTTCATAGATACTAGTTAACTTTACAGAATTAAATTTATGTTTTCTGATCAAATTATATCTTGGTATCAACTCAACAAAAGAGATTTGCCTTGGCGTCGCACTAAAGATCCCTACAAGGTATGGCTTTCAGAGATTATTCTACAACAAACTAGGGTTGCGCAAGGTTTACCTTATTACAAAATATTTATAGAAACTTTTCCGAAACTTCAAGACTTAGCCAGGGCTTCAGAGCAAGAAGTCTTAAAACTATGGCAAGGTCTCGGTTACTATTCACGTGCCCGAAACATGCATGCAACGGCTCGACACATCTATTCAGATTTAAATGGGACATTTCCAAATACTTATAGCGAATTACTTAAACTTAAGGGAGTTGGCGACTATACGGCATCTGCAATCGCCTCTTTTTGTTATCGTGAAGCAACTCCTGTTTTAGACGGAAATGTTTACAGGGTTTTGTCTCGATATTTTGGTATAAATATTCCAATTGACACAGGTAAAGCAAAAAAAGAGTTTAAATCTTTGGCACTAGAACTTATTGATATAAGTAATCCGGGATTATTTAATCAAGCGATAATGGAATTTGGTTCTTTACAATGCACTCCTGTACAACCCAATTGCCAAAAATGTCCATTAAATGATTCCTGTGTTGCTTTACAAAAAAGACAGGTTGGCATTTTACCACAGAAATCTAAAAAAATAAAAATCAAAAAGCGTTTTTTTAATTATTTGGTAGTAGAAACAAACACCAACAAAACGCTAATTAAACAACGTAAAGGAAAAGGAATTTGGAAAAATTTGTATGAATTTCCACTTATCGAAACAGAAAATAGAATAAATTTTAAGCAATTAATCCAAAATATAGATTTTATCAATTTCATTAAAGAGCAAGATTTTCAACTGAAGGAATGTACACCAAGCCAGATTGTTCACAAATTATCTCATCAACATTTACACATCAAATTTTGGGTTGTAAATCTAAAGTCATTTGACCAAGAACTAATTCCATGGAGAGAAGTTAAAGAATATCCATTCCCAATCGTTTTACATAATTTTATTGTCGATTTTTTAAAACAAAAAAAACAGTAACTTTGTTTCAAATCAAAAGCTTAATACAATGAGAGGTACATTAAATAAAGTAATGCTTATCGGGCATTTAGGAGACGAAATAAAAATGCATTTTTTTGACGGAGGAAATTCTATTGGTAGATTTCCGTTGGCAACGAACGAAAGTTATACAAATCAAGACGGCGATCGTGTTACTACAACAGAATGGCACAATATCGTAGTTCGCAATAAACTAGCAGAAATCTGTGAAAAATATCTAACAAAAGGAGATAAAATTTATTGTGAGGGTCGAATCAAATCACGTCAGTGGAGCGGCGACGACGGACAAACACGCTATACTACAGAAATACATGTTCGTGAATTAACCTTTCTGACAAACAAAAAAGAGGAAGCACAAAATCAAAACCCAACCGAAACACCAGAAGTACCCAAAACGGATACTAAGTCGCCTAAGAAATCTGAAAAAGACGAAAAAGACGATTTGCCATTTTAATTTTCTAACGCTCAAATGTCCTTTGGACGATTTGAGGTTTATTAAACAAGCGTTTCCTTTGAGCTTCCGAAGGAACTCAAAGCGAATAAATAGAAATTACAAAACATCAAAATAATCAGTTACTAAGTAAAAAGAATACATGAGTAAGCATACAACCGCACAGGTTTTATTTTTAGCAGTATTTTTGACGATAAGTTTATCTTTATTCTCATGTAAAAAGGACGTTTTACCCAAACCACAATCCTACTTACATTTAGAATATCCTGTAGCTGATTACCATCGTTTTAAAAATGATTGCCCGTATTCTTTTGCAATTTCAAAACAAAGCACTATTAAATTTGAAACCGGTTGCAAGGCACAAATCAGATATCCTAAATTAAATGCCACGATATATATTACATATCGTCGCGCACATAATAATCTCAAACAAATTCTGTATGAAGCAGATAAATTAACTACCAAACACACGGTAAAAGCCGATGCTATTGTACCACATCCTTTTGAAAATAGAGAAAAAAAAGTCTACGGTGTTTTATTTGACGTGCAGGGTCAAAGTGCATCAAATGTGCAATTTCACGTAACGGATAGTAGCAATCATGTTTTGACAGCTTCTCTTTATTTTAAAATTCAACCTAATTACGATTCTATCTATCCCGCAGTTGAATACATAAAAAATGATATGATAAAAATGATGGAAACTTTTGAATGGGAAAAGTAAATTAATTTGATAATGTTATGATTTGAAAATTGTATCCCGATGCTTTGGAACTACAGATTCAACGTTCAGCATTCTTAATTCTACATTCTTAATTCTGCATTTTTAAATACACTACTTTTTTAGTTTCAAAATATTCTTCACTAAAATAATCACTCAAATTATAGATTTTTGCGTTTGGAAAATCAGCTAATTCTTCTTTTAAATCGCCTCCTTTTAAATATAGAATTCCATTGCTAAGTTTGTGATTGGATTTCGTTTTAATTTTACCTTTTATCCAACGTGAAAATGCATCCATTCTAGCTACGGCTCGACTCACTATAAAATCAAATTTTTCATTTAATTCTTCTACTCTAATTTGATGCGCTGTTACATTTTTTAAACCAAGACCAGCAACTACTTCATTGACTACTTTAATTTTTTTACCAATAGAATCTACCAAAGTAAAATGAACACCAGGAAATAATATCGCCAAAGGAATACCGGGAAAGCCACCACCGGTTCCTACATCTAAAATTTTAGTGTTGTTTTTGAAAGTAACAACCTTAGCAATTCCTAATGAATGTAGTACATGACGTAAATATAATTCATCAATATCTTTACGAGAAACTACATTTATTTTCAGATTCCAATCTTCGTATAAATCTTGTAATAGCCTAAATTGTGTAATTTGATTTTCGTCTAAATTAGGAAAGTATTTTTGTATTAATTCCATGATGCAAAGATAGAATTAATTCTATGTTGATGGTTTAGTTTTATACTGCAAAGTTCTGTATAACCTTAAATCCGCAAGTCTTTTTATAACTGACACGAATTACACTAATTGACACGAATTTCTTTTACTTAAATAAGTGATGTTATATAGTGATATACGCCTGATAATGATTACACTAATTAAATTCCTGAGGATTTTAGGTGTAAGTAAAAGTCTTTTCGTCTTATGTCTTTTCGTCTTATGTCTTTTCGTCTTATGTCTGTCGGGTTAATATGGAGTTTTAATAGTAATAAATATCACAACTTCTTGCTGATCACGAAAATCCATTCAAAAATTTATATTTGTTTTTTGAGATTTGTAATTTGGAAATTGTTTATTTTCGTTGTCTCTAACATAAGATACTTAGTTATGTCACACAAATTATCTGATCGAATTAATAATTTGCCTATTTCACAAACTTTGGCAATGGCGGCAAAAGCCCGAGAACTTAAATCTAAAGGAATTGATATTATTAGTTTAAGTTTAGGAGAGCCTGATTTTAACACTCCTGATTTTATCAAAGAGGCTGCTAAACAAGCAATTGATGAAAATTATAATTCTTATACACCTGTTGATGGTTATGTTGAATTGCGTGAAGCGATAGCTAGAAAATTTAAACGTGATAATGATTTAGATTACAAGCTCAATCAGATAGTAGTTTCAACAGGAGCCAAACAATCATTGGCTAATGTAGCTATGGTTTTATTGAACCCCGGAGACGAAGCAATTTTACCTGCACCTTTTTGGGTTAGTTATGAAGCAATTGTAAATTTATGTGAAGCGACTCCTATTAAGATAGCTAGTGGTATTGAACAAGATTTTAAGATAACTCCAAAACAATTAGAAGAAGCAATTACTCCCAAAACAAAACTTATTTTTTTTAATTCGCCTAGCAATCCTAGTGGGGCTGTTTATAGCAAACAAGAATTGAGAGCCTTAGCGGATGTATTGGTAAAACATCCTGATGTTTATGTAGTTTCAGATGAAATATACGAACATATTATCTACGAAGGAACCGCATTTAGTATGGCAGCTTTTGAGGATATGTATGAAAATACAATTACAATTAATGGTCTATCAAAATCTTTTGCGATGACAGGTTGGCGTTTGGGATATCTCGGTGCTCCTGAATGGATAGCCAAAGCCTGTACAAAGATGCAAGGTCAAATAACTTCTGGCACTAATTGTATCACGCAAAGAGCTGCAATAACTGCACTTGATGCTCCTATATCAAAAATTAAATATATGGTCGATGAGTTTAGAGAGCGTCGGAGTATCGTGCTTAATTTATTACAAGAGATTCCGGGGTTTATTGTGAAAAATGCACCGGGAGCTTTTTATTTCTTTCCGGATATTTCTTATTATTTCGGAAAAACTTTACAAGGTCAAAGAATAGAAAATGCAACTGATTTTTCTCTTTATTTATTGGACAAAGCCAATGTAGCCACAGTAACAGGTGATGCTTTTGGTGCACCAAATTGCATCAGATTATCTTATGCTACTTCAAGAGAATTGTTGATAGAAGCTATTCGTAGAATTAAAAGTGTACTTTAAAAATACTCACCTATAAAAAAGGCTCTAATTGAATAAACTAGAGCCTTTTTTTATGATTTTCATTTGAATAATCCTAGAAATCTACTTGAAATCTAATGAGATGTCCAGTTAGGTTATCATCGCCATATATGGCTAGATCGTTGAAATCTCCATTTGTATAATTGTACATGATTCGTGTATTATTATTTAAATACCAATTAAAACCGGCTGATATATTCGCTATCTTTTGAGTATCTGTTACACCCGGATAAGCCGAAAAATCCATTACTGAATAACGAGCTACCAACTCAAGAGCACCAAATTTCCCATCATTTATACAGAAATCTGCTTTTGGCTTAACACGACCAAAAGTGCTGTTTTTATAAGGTCTATGTTCTCCGGTAACAAAGAAACTCACAAAAGCGTAATAGCCTGCTGCTTTATACGTATCAACTTCTGTAATTATTGAGGAGAGTTCGTATTCACTTTGTAAAGACAATGATCCGAATGTAGAAGCCACTTCAAACCCGATGTCACTGGTATTTTTGAAATCTCCAATTGTTCTAACTAACTCACCATCACTATCAATATAAGGTAGATACGAACTAAATTTATCACCCATATGATTTTCAGTTCTAAATTTATACACATATTCATCACTATTATTACCTCTATGCTCGTAGTTAACACCTAGATGAACTACCTGTTTTTTTTCTTTATTATTAAGAACAACACCTGTTAAACGGCCAATGAAGTTAGTAGCGCCACCGGATATATCTTCGTCTTTAAACGCATCACCTGCATTGTTATAACCATTAAAAGTATGAGCTAGTTGTACTCCTATTTTTCCATCGAAAAGTTTCTGGTTATCATACATAAAACCAGCATTATATTTATGGGGTTGTGTATTGACCATCATGGCTCTTTCAAAGAAAGTTATGTTTTTGCTACTCGTCATATTATTAAAACTAGTGGGTTCTGTAAAACTCCCTACTAGTACATTCCCTGAATTACCAGGGAATAAAAACTTTAGATATACATCTCTAAAATTCACAGCACCTCCGGCAAAATCAAATTCTACTTTGTAATTGATATTTTTGAAAACTCCTCCTTTTGCTGCTAAACGAACTCTTCTAAATTCATTTCCTGAAAAACTAACGATATCGCCATCATTATTGTGAAATTTAGACAAAAAGTCAAAATCATACATAATACGACCTTCCATCTTTAAAGTCTTTTTAAATGGTGTTTCTTCTTGTGCGTTTAGTGTTTGAAATCCAAACCCTATTAATAATAAAGTGATGATAGTAAAGGTAACATTTCTCATAATAAATATTTAATTAAAATTTCAATTGGTTTTATGAAAAGCCAAAAACTGACTGGTTATTTATTTTTTTATTAAAGAATTAAAGATAAATTCATATTGCATTTTGTTTTCTTTGAATACTATTAACATGACGATAATTAGCCGAAATAGAGCTAGGTTGTAATTGGCTATGAGTAAAAGTCTTACGTCTTATGTCTTTTCGTCTTATGTCCGCCGGGTTAATAGCTAATCATTACCATTCTCTAAAAGTGTATCTTTTTTACCATAAAGCAACTCAGCTACTTCAATCAATTTTTTGATAATATCATTTACATTTGAATAATCATTGAATAAAGAAGAAGCCATTTCAACACTTATCAAATCTTTTCGTATTAATTTATCAATGGCTTTATTACTATGTCTTTTGTTTTCTTTAGCTTCTCTTTTAAGTTCTTTTAGTTCCTTTGCTAATTTCTTTGAATTGTCTGTTTTTCTAAAGAGATGAATAATGCGTAAAACCTTAGTGATTTTTTTTCTAAAATCATCATATTCTCTTTGCAGATGCTTGTTTTCAAGATCTAACGACAAACTTACATTCTTGTTAAGCTCTCTTACATCTCTGATAATTTCTACCATTTTACGATTGGCAACTTTTATATCATATATAGCATTTTGTTGTGCATCAGTAAGTTTTAACTTCTTCTCAGCAGTAGCAGCATATTTTATTATCTCTCCATATATTGCTTTAACTTTTTGATAGTACAACTCTTCAACATCTACATCCATATCTTCAGTAGATTTCTTGATAATTTTTTTAATCTTTAAATCTGATTTAATATCTCCGCGATGAATGTTTAAACCATGCGCTACAATTTCAAAAATGGCTCTTTTAAACAAGCGTTTTGATTCTTTAAACAAAGAAGTAATGACCGTTCCGGGGAATTCAAGTACCGCTTCATTCAAAAATCTAGCTTCATCAATATCTTGATCTGTTTTTTCTTTAAATATTCTAATTAACAACTTTTCAAGTCTTTTTATAAATGGAATCATCAATACAACCCCAATTATATTAAATATAGTATGAAAAAGGGCTAATTTTAAAGTATAATCTGTTTCTGCTATTCTAAATATTTCCGATAGATTATCTACAAGCCTCGCTAATGGGAATATTAAGGCAGCGGCAACAATACCCGTAATTACATTAAATACAAAATGAGCCCCAGCCAATCTTTTTCCTGCCACATTTGCACTTAGCGAACCTAAAATGGCAGTAATTGTGGTTCCAACATTTGCCCCAATAGCTAAAGCTAAAGCATTTTCATATTCAATCTGTCCGGCAGCCAAAGCAGTTAAAATCAATGCCAAAGTAGCACTACTTGATTGAAGTATAGTGGTAATAATGATCCCTAATCCTGCATAAATAATTACTCCTAAATACCCTGAAACTGCATATTGAGAGAGGTCAATATATTCCTTAAAAACATCAAAACCTTCTTTCATATAGTGAATTCCCAAAAAGAAGAAACCCAACCCAGCCAAAATATTTCCTAATCCTTTATAGGATTCCTTTTTTTGAAAAGAAAAAATAATTCCAAAAACCAACATGGGCATTGCCAAGGCAGATATCTTAATTTTCAAACCAAAACCCGCTACCAACCACGCAGTGGCTGTAGTACCTATATTGGCCCCAAAGATTAAACCTAAACCACCACTTAAACTTATTAAACCCGCACTTATAAAGGATATTGTTATAACTGAAACTAGTGAACTCGACTGAATAAATGCTGTAACAAGTGCTCCAACACCAATACTTTTGTATAACTTATCTGTGGCTCTTTTTAAGATATTTTGAAGCGGTCCTTTTGCAAAAACTTTAAAACCTTCTTCCAACATAATCATTCCAAAAAGCAAAATTGCTACACCAGCAATTATTGTTTTAAAGTTTGGGTTAAAAAATAAAACCACAGCCAAAAAGGCTAAAAACACAAAAAATATTGACTTTCTAAACATTTATTTACTTATCAAAATAATGTGGTAAACATACATTTTATTATTTAAATAAAAAAAGTGACTTTTTTATAAGGTATTGTAAACCCCTAAAAAAAGTCACTTTTTTGCATTCTAAATCACTCTTTACAAGCCATCAAGATCCGTTTTAAAAGGATTCGTGACTTCTGATTTGTACAAAGTACGATTTTCTTGGTAGAGTTGTAATAAATTCATCAAGGCTTGAATTAAATCTTTTGTTTCAAGTAAAATTCCAAAATACAAGACCGTATTTCTTTTACTACTTTCTTCTGTTCTAATTCGAGCTACCTGATTATCTAAAGAAACAGAAACATAACCAAAAAGATCTTGTTTTGAATCAATAATACTTTGGATATTTTCAAAGCTATTGTGTTCAAAATCTGAACCTATTCTTTCTAGTAGTTTATGCAATTCATTTTTGATAGAATTTAAGTCAGCGATTTGAGATTTCTTTAAGTTCTTATGATTATTATTTACATGTGTAAAACTCGTTGACGCTATATAATCGATAGATTGTGTGACATCTTGCAAATAACCTAAAACCAAAATATAGAATCTACTCGCCTTTACAGAATTCTCATCTAGTGATTTAATAAAGTAGAAAACATCACTTCGAAGTTCATCAATTTCTTTATTTAATTTCTTTACATGTTTTTCTGTTTTAGAAAGTTTATCAAGATTATGTGCTGATAAATCCGTAACCACATGTCCGTATAATTTATCGACACGTTTTGTAACTTCTGAGATATGCTCAGAACTTTCTTTCATTACTTGATTGATTGTTCTGAGTTCTGCTCTTGCTATATTTTGTTTTACTTTCCCTTCTTTAGCTTCTTTTGCATGTTTGAATGTACTTCTTCCAAGAATAAAGAGCACAACAATAAATAATATTGCAATGGAAACGACGCCTCCCAAGTATATAATATACGTGAATATAGCTGCCACAACAAATGCAGAGAAAGCAGTTAAAAACCATCCTCCAATAACATTGAATACACCTGCCACTCTATAAACAGCACTTTCACGACCCCAAGCCTTATCAGCTAATGAGGTACCCATCGCTACCATAAATGTAACATAAGTTGTTGAAAGTGGTAGTTTATAGGAAGTTGCAATAGATATTAAAATACCTGCAACGACCAAATTTACAGAAGCACGAATCATATCAAAAGCAGGTAATTCGTGCACTTTACCTTGCGGCAAATGAATAACAGGTTTTTCAAATTGTTTTTCAATACGTTTTAACCAACTATCCGGAATGATTCTATCAAGTGCTCTACTAATTGCCGAAGTTCCTCTGACTACGATACGTGATAGTTGATTCGGACTGAATCGTTCTGTAGCGTCACTTTGTCGTGCTAAGTTAATTTCCGTAGCAGCAACTTTCTTTGCTTTATTAGAAAACCAAAGTGTAACAACCATAATACCACCGGCTATTAATAAAAGGACCGTCTGTGTTGGGACTTTTTCAGATAATATATCCATACTAAACTCTGTAGCTGCAATGCCTGAGCCGTGCCATGCTTGGTATGAATTTAAAGCTGCGATAGGTACTCCAATAAAGTTGACCAAGTCATTACCCGAAAAGGCTAAAGCAAGAGAGAATGTACCTATTCCAATAATAAATTTTAAAACATTAAATTTTGAAAATATCGAAAGAATATAGGCTAGAATAGACCAAAAGACAAAACCTCCTAAAATAATTAAAACTTCATTTCCCTCAATAGATCCTTGGAGTGCTTTGTAATAGTCTGTTCCTTTTAATCCTTTCATAAAGATAAAATAGGTAATCGCAGTAATCGCAATACCTCCAAAAATGGCATTCACATACCTCTTTTTCTTTTCAAACTGAAAAGAATACACCATTCGGGAAATAAACTGAACAAAGGCACCTATACTAAAAGCGACGACTACAGAGAGCAAAATACCAAAGATAATCTGTAAAGCTTTGGCTGTGTTTATATACTTAGCAAGGTTTGAAACCGTTTCGCTATCATTTAGTGATATTTTTATCAACGCCATGGCTACTGCAGCACCTAACAATTCAAAGACAATAGAAACTGTTGTAGATGTGGGCATTCCTAGACTATTAAACGTGTCTAACAACAATATATCTGTAATCATGACAGCTAAAAAGATATACATGATTTCGTTGAAATAGAATTCTCCAGGCATAAAAATACCTTTACGGGCTACTTCCATCATACCACTTGAAGTTGCAGCACCTAAGAAAATACCGAGACTGGCGATAATCATTATATTTCTAACTGAAATAACCTTAGAACCTACAGCTGAATTTAAAAAGTTTATAGCATCATTACTTACTCCGACGACTAAGTCGATAACGGCTAATACTACTAAAGCAACAAGCATTAAAATATAAATATTTTCCATATGGTTAGTTTTTTAGGAAATGAATGTTAAAAAAAATAGACACAAATATAGGTGAAAAACTTTAATTCTTTGCCAATACTTTTTTTTATTATAATAAAAGAATTTTTTGAAACGAACTATTTCCTAGGTAGAACCACAGGAGTGCTTCGCTCGTTTCATTTTGACCTAAAGATCAAAAATCGAAATTCTGTTATTTTGCCTCTTCCAAAACTTCTCAAAAAAAGTTTTGAACTCTCCAAAGGAGAGGTTGAATCGGAAACCCCAAGCCAGATCCTAGGAGAATTCTTTTCGATTATATAAAAAACCGGTATCAAAAGAAAACACGAATCAAAGTATTCAAAATTTTGTACATTTACAGTCTAAGTTAATTATTAACCCATAAAAAGCAAAATTATGTCTGTAATGAAAGTTATTGAAGTAATGGCTGATTCTAACAAGAGTTGGGAAGAAGCTACAGAGAATGCTGTAAAACATGCAGCAAAGACAGTTAAATTCATTAAATCTGCCTTTGTGCAATCACAAAGTGTCGTTATAGATGACAATGAAATTATTAAATATAGAGTCAATGTAAAAATTACATTTGAAGTAAAATAAACGATTCTTTATAAAAAAAGACTGTCTGAAATTGTTTTTTATATTCTTTTTCCAGACGGTTTTCTTTTTGAAAATATAATTCTGCTTCAAGAAACCTATAACCTAATAGTGGGTTATAAATTAATTCTTAAACTTAAAAAAAATCTGATATGGCATATCGATCAACTTTTTAGTATATTTGTTTACTATTAGTTTAAATATCTATGAAAGACTTCTACAATAAATATTTTGTAAACTAGTTTATCTTAAAATAAACCCTTAATAATTTTAAAAAGTGAATTACCAAAAATATGTCGAAATAGCTAAAGAGCTAGTAAGAGATTACGCCCCTAAAATTATCCTTGCAATAATTCTACTAGTCATTGGACTTTGGCTAATTAGAATATTCACCAATTATTCTATCCGAATAATGAATAAAAAAGGTGTTGATAATAGTTTGCAAAGCTTTTTGTCAAGCTTATTGAGTATTACACTTAAAGTCTTATTAGTAATAACTCTGCTTACACAGGTCGGTATTGGAACGACCTCGTTTCTTGCTGTTTTAGGTGCAGCAGGTTTAGCAATCGGGTTAGCGCTTCAAGGTTCTCTTTCAAATTTTGCAGGTGGAGCATTAATTTTATTTTTCAAACCTTTTAAAGTTGGAGATTTAATTAAAGCACAAGGTGAATTAGGACAAGTAAAAGAAATTCATATTCTAGTTACGAAATTAGCCGTAGCTGGCGGAAAAACCGCTATCATTCCGAATGGAGTTCTAGCCAATGGAAATATTGTTAATTATAACCAAGGAGATAAAGTTGGTGTACCTATAAATATTGGGGTTTCTTATGATTCAAATATCAAAGAAGCTCGTCAAGTGATTTTAAAAGTGATGAATGCCCATCAAGATATTTTCGATAGCCCTGTACCGACAGTAAATGTAAAAGAATTGGCTGATTCTTCTGTTAATTTATTAGTTATTCCCTGGACAACACCAGAAAAATATTGGCGTGTTTATTTTGATGTTTTAGAAAATGCTAAAGAAGCACTTGATCAAGCAGGTATCACTATTCCATTCCCTCAAACAGATGTACATTTGTTCAAACACGAAGAATAATAGATGATAGGTATCATAAGTGCCATGCCTGAGGAAATGCAATTCCTACTAAATGATTTGCAAATAGCTAAAACTATCAAAAAAGGAAAGAGAACTTATTATCAAGGAAAACTTTTTAATAATGAGGTAGTTATCGTTTTTTCACGTTGGGGTAAAGTAGCCGCTTCTGCCACACTAACACAACTATTAAACTCTTTTGATATCTCTGAAGTTATTTTTTCGGGCGTAGCAGGAGCTTTACAAAAAAATTTGAATATTGGTGATATTATAATTGGAACAGCGTTAAAACAACATGACATGGATGCAAGCCCTTTGTATCCTGCTATGGAAATTCCTCTTTTAGACAAAACTTCTTTTAAAACAAGCAATTCACCTAAACTAGAAAAAGCAACTCAATATTTTTTAGTTAATTATTCAAAATACTTTGATAAGGAAACGCTAAAAGAATTTGAAATAAAAAATCCTAAATACTACAAAGGACTCATCGTAAGCGGTGACCAATTTGTAAATTCTGATGAAAAAATAAACATCATATTAAAAAAAGCTCCCAATGCACTTTGTGTGGAAATGGAAGGTGCTGCCGTAGCTCAAGTATGCTATGAATACGATATTCCATTCCAAATTATTCGTATTATCTCAGATAAGGCTAATGATAATTCGCATATAGATTTTCCTCTTTTTGCTAAGAAAGTTGCGGGGAAATATGCTTCTGGTATTTTAGAAATATATTTATCTTAAGATTACTCTTTCACCAACCCGGCTCTCCTCAATAAAGCATTAACATTGGGCTCTTTCCCACGAAATTTTTTATAAAGTACCATCGGCTTTTCTGTACCACCTTGAGAAAGTACATGCTCCTTAAATCTAGTAGCCGTTTTTTTATCGAAAATTCCATTCTCTTTAAAAAATTCAAAAGCATCAGCATCTAAAACTTCCGCCCATTTGTAACTGTAATAACCCGAAGAATAACCTCCAGGAAAAATATGAGAAAAAGCCGTACTCATACAACTAGTTGCAACATTAGGATACAATTGTGTGGATGCAAAAGCTTCTTGTTCATAAGCTTTTACATCATTTAGGTCTAAGGGATTCGTTCCGTGCCATGCCATATCTAATAAACCAAAGCTCAATTGACGAATCGTCGCCATTCCTTCCATAAAATTGGAAGATTCTTTAATCCTCTGTACATATTCTTGAGG
>JAUVOS010000035.1 GCA_030599055.1 Lutibacter sp. | reverse complement strand
TTTGTTATTTTTTTTGTTATTAATCGTATTTTTTTTGTAATTGTTGTGTTTTAAATTGTAACGGTTGTGGGGTTTGGGGTGTGGGCTGTGGGCTGTGGGCTGTGGGCTGTGGGCTGTGGGCTGTGGGCTGTGGGCAAAAATAAATATTTAATCTAATCCGGATACTCTATGCGAACATGATAAATGTTCTTCAATTTCTTTTTGATTACTTTTTTAACTCTTTCTATCTCTTTAAAAGTAATAGCTGCATTTTGGAACTGCCCGTTATCCATTTGTCCGCGAACAATTTTATCAATTAATTCATCTATTAAAACAGCCGTGGGTTCCTTGAGGCTTTTAGATGCAGCTTCTGTCGCATCACAAATCATCAGGATTGCTGTTTCCTTGGAAAAAGGTATAGGGCCCGGATATCTAAACTTTTCTTTATCAATAGAATCAGGATTTAAATCCTCTTCTTTCCTGTAAAAATAATAGACATAACTGGTGCCATGATGCGTCCGTATAAAGTCAATTAAACGATCCGGTAGTTTGTGTTTCTTTGCTAATTCTATTCCTTTAATTACATGATCTATAATAATTTGAGCACTGTCTTCAGGTGTCAATTCATCATGCGGATTAACACTTGTAGATTGGTTTTCTGTAAAAAACATTGGATTTAACATTTTTCCGATATCGTGATACAAGGCTCCTGTACGTACTAAAAGTGCATTTGCATCAATCTCTTTTGCAGCTGATTCAGCCAAATTCGCAACTTGCATAGAATGTTGAAAAGTCCCCGGCGCTTTTTCATTAAGTTCTCTTAGCAATTTATTATTACTATCGGAAAATTCACGTAAAGACTCATCTGAAACCAATCCAAACACTTTTTCATAAAAGAAAATCATCGGAATAACTAGAGAAGCCGTAATCATACCATTTAAAAGAAACAGACCGATATTCATCCAATCTAAATTTGAAATATTTCCTTCTTGCGTAACCGAAAAAGCAAAATAGGTCAATAAATATACACCCGTTATTTGAGCTACGGAAATAAACAAACTAGCTCTTTTATTGAGTTCCGAAACTGTTAAAATCGTTACAATACCGGCAATAATTTGAATAAAAATAAACTCAAAACTATTTGGGACAATAAACCCAAGCAACAAGATAGTTAGTACATAAGTAAAAAGCCCTAATCGTGCGTCAAAAAAAGCTTTAATTATAAGTGGCAGAATAACAAAAGGTATAACATACAGATACTTAACATTGTAATTTACAAGTAATGTTGTAATCAAAACCATCAATACGACATTGAAAAATATAAAAGTGATTTTGCTTGCATTTTCATAAATATTGGGTCTGTATTTTTTAATAAAAAGTAGCAACATCATCAAGGCGAGAGCCACCAAAAAAGAATAGGCGGCAAGCAACCAATAATAATTTGATTTCGACCAAATTTTTGATTCAAATTCTTTAGCAATCGACTGTAATTGCGAAAATCTTTCACCTTCAACAATTTCTCCTTTTGATATGATAAGCGTATTTTTTGGAACAAAACCTTTACTCGGAAGTATCGCATTCAATTTCTCTTGCAGTGCTTTATCCGTAAATTCGTTGTCAAAATGAACATTATAGTCAAGCAACTCACCCAATAATTCAACAACTTTTGTCTTGTGAATTGATGTGGGTTGCATCTTAAAATATTGAGAGATACTATTCTCTTTTGAAGCTGTACTTAGCAAATCTGAATACGATATTTCTACCACTTCATTTCCTTTTTTTACAGAGACTAGTTCCGTAGTATCTTTAATAGAAAACGCATCATTTGGCGCTACAAAACCATTTGCAAAAACTTTCTGAATGTAGTTATTTGCCCTTTTATATAAATCAATTTTCTCTTGTTGGACTATTTCTAAATTCATAAATAGGTTCGAAAACCTAACTGCAAATTCATCGGAAACATCTTTTGTAATAGAATCATTAAGTGTAAAATACAATTTTTGATTTTCAATGATTTTTTGTTCTTCCGTCTCAATTTCATCTGCTGTTTTTTGAATAGCAAAATCAAAAGGGGCAACAAAATCGTCATAATACCAAACCTTCCCTTTTTGATATTGATATTTAAATTGTCCTCCTTTGGGAAACAAATACACAACTACAAATACAGACAATAAATAAAGAATGACCTTATATATCAGGGAATGGTTTTCAAAAACCTTGTTTAAAAAAGATTTCATACTTATTCGTAAGTATTAAATTAAAAGGACAAAATAAATGATATTCAACCATCTTAGTTTAGCTTTTGTCCTGCGAATAAAACAATGCTAAACTACAAATTTTTTATGGGTCAACATCGTATTGATTTTATATTAAAATTCATCAATTATCTAGCAGCCAAAAATCTGCCAAAACCAAAGCAGTCATCGCTTCTACAATAGGAACGGCTCTAGGAACTACACAGGCGTCGTGACGTCCTTTGCCTTTAACAATTACTACATTTCCATTTTTATCAATACTTTCTTGGTCTTTCATTAAAGTAGCAACGGGTTTAAAACCCACTCTAAAATAGATATCCATTCCATTGCTAATTCCACCTTGAATTCCACCCGAAAGATTAGATTGAGTCGTTCCATCGGTCGTAAACAAATCGTTGTGTTCTGAGCCTTTCATAGCAGCAGCACAAAAACCGGTTCCGTATTCAAAACCTTTTACAGCATTTATAGTAAACATCGCCTTGGCTAATTGGGCTTGCAATTTATTGAAAATGGGCTCACCCAAACCAATCGGTACATTTTGAACCACACAGGTTATTTTTCCGCCGATGGTATCACCTTCACTTTTCACCTTCTTTATAAGGTCAATCATTTTTTTAGCGGTCTTGGCATCCGGACATTTTACATCATTTGTATCAGTCTTGGAAAAATCTATCTTTTGGTAGGGTTTATCAATTGTAATAGCACCAACTGTTGAAGTAAATGCACTTATTTGAATATCCTTGATAATTTGTTTAGCGATAGCACCGGCAACTACCCAATTAGCGGTTTCACGTGCTGAACTGCGTCCGCCTCCTCTATAATCGCGATGTCCATATTTTTTATCATACGTAAAATCAGCATGTGAAGGTCTATAAACATCCTTTAAATGATTATAATCTTTCGATTTTTGATTTGAATTTTCAATTAAAAAACCAATGGAAGCACCAGTGGTTTTTCCTTCAAAGATTCCCGATAAAAACTGAACTTTATCGTTTTCTTTTCTTTGCGTAACCAGTTTAGACTGCCCGGGTTTACGACGATTAAGTTCGTTTTGAATTGCATCAAAATCTAAGGTTAACCCTGAAGGACAACCATCGAGTATTCCACCAATCGCTTTTCCATGTGATTCCCCAAAAGTGGTCAATGTCAGCCTATTTCCAAAAGTATTATGTGCCATGCGGACAAAGATAAGGAAATTTGAAGTTAGAGATTATAAGTTAGAGGTGTTTGAAATTTGAAGTTAGGCGTTCTATAGTTAGAAGTTTAACTAACAATAATATGAAATTAAAAAATACTCTGCGTATTTGTGATTATGCTATGCGAAGTTTGCAACTTCGCACACATTTGCAAATTCGAAATATTCAAATTAAATAATTACCATATCAATAGTGGAAACACATATATGAAAACAATACTGTATTTTCATAAAGCAATGTAGTCATTATTTTACGATTTTCGTAACAAAAAGACCTCAACTAGAATAATCATGCCCTTTTCACGTCAAAATAGATTCAAAAACGTGTAAAAAAAAGCGTATTTTAAGTACTATTTACAAGTATTTACAGCGCTATTTATTTGAAATACTGCATTTTAAGTTAGCTTAGAAAAAATATTACTATTTGCTGTTGTATTGTGTAACAATTGCTTTCATTTGCCGTCTCTTAAAAACAAAGAGAGAAACATTAAAAATCTATTAACGAATTAGTAATACAAACAAAATTTTGAATTATGAAAACACTAGAAAACAAACAAAAAACAAGAAAAATGTCTTTACTAAAAAGCAAAACCAATATATGGAATTCACAAAGACGTTTTTCAATTAGTAGCAGGATGTAGCACTACTATAATTATTTGAGTTATAAATCTAAAGAGCACATTTCATACAAATGAAATGTGCTTTTTCTGTTTCTGGTAAAACTAAAATTTTTGTATTTGTTTTGGAATAGGTTTGGTGTTTAGTTTGGGTTTTGCTTATTGGTGTCAATATGAAAAGTTGGGCATTTTGAAGCACCAAATTTTCTATTTACAATGCCGCCTATTTAATATTAATTAATTCAAAATTACTACTTTCGGCCCAATTTTTTATATTGTGTGTTATCTCTTGTTTTTCATTTTTTTTCAGCAATACGTAATAAATCTCCAAAAACACCTCTCGCCGTTACTTCAGCACCAGCACCTGCTCCAATAATTGTAATAGGATTTTTGCCATAAGAATCGGTATATATTTCAAAAATAGAATCAGATCCTTTTAAACCACCTAGAGCACTATCCAATGGCACAGACACCAATTTAACAGTTAAATCTCCTTTTGATTCTTGCAAGTTCCCTGATAAATCCCCAACATATCGCAATACTTGATTCTTCTTTAGCTTATCTTTAATAGATTGAAAATATGGATTTATGTTGTCAATATTATTTGAAAAATTCTGTGAACTCCCATCCCTGAAATCTTTAGGAATTAAATTTTCTATTTCTATTTCATCAAATTCATTTTTCAAATCCAACTCTCTTGCCAATATCAATAATTTGCGTGCAACATCATTACCGCATAAATCTTCTCTTGGGTCGGGCTCAGTATAACCCAATTGAACAGCATTTTTCAAAAAGTAACTAAATGGCTTGTCTGAATCTGAAAATTCATTGAATAAATAACTCAGAGATCCGGAAAACACACCTCTTATTCTTATAATATTCTCACCTGATTCATGCAAAATTCGGATGGTATCTATTATTGGCAAACCTGCACCTACATTAGTTTCGTATAAATATTGTTTATTGTTGTTTTTTATGGATTTTCTTAATTCTCTATATTTAGAATAATCCTGTGTATTGGCAATTTTGTTAGAAGAAATTAAATCAAAACTACTTTCCAATAACGGAATGTAATTATCTACAAATCCTGAACTGGCAGTATTATCAATAGCAACTAAATTTTCCAAGTGATGTTTTTTCGCATATTGAATAACTTTTTGGATAGAATTTTTACTCTCTACAGAACTATCATAATCATTCTTCCAGTTTTTATTCATTCCATCTTTATTAAATAGAACTTTCTGAGAACCAATAACAGCAAATATATTCAAATTGGTGTCTTTTTTATCGAGGATTTTATCTTTTGAATTGAGTATTTGATTTATTAACGAGCTACCAACTGTACCCTTCCCAAAGATTGCAATATTGATGTTTTTTGATATTCCGAAAATTTGCGAGTGAATTATATTCACCGATTTTTTAACATCTTTATTGTGTAGCACTAAACTTATATTATTCCCACTAATTGTGTTGTTTATTAATAAAACAGAGATATTATTTTTGTTTAGATAATCTAATGAGTGAGAAAATTTACTAATATTTTGCCCAATAACAGTAACAACAGAAACATCTTCAAGTGATTTTATAAAATGGATGTCTTTGACTAATATTTCGTATCTAAACTCATTTATCAGCACCTCTTTTGCGAGTAATAATTGCTTTTTAGGTACAACAAAACTTACACCTCTTTCCGATGAGCCTTGAGAGATGATACCAATACTAATATTGTGATTACTTAAACTAGTAAATATTCTGGCGTCAGTTCCTTTTTTCCCCAGTAAGCCTTTTCCTTCAATATTTATCAATCCTATTTCTTCCTGAACAGAAATTGATTTTATTCCTTTCTTTGTACCATTATTGTTAATCAAAGTCCCTTTGTTATTATTGTTAAAGGTATTTAGAATGTGAAGTGGAATATTTTTTTCTAACAAAGGAGCAATAGTTTTTGCATGTAATATTGAGGCTCCAAAACTTGCTAATTCATTGGCTTCCGTATAATTAATTTGCTCTATAATTTTTGCATTGCTCACCAATGTTGGATTTGCAGTATAAATTCCATTAATATGGGTGTAGTTTTGTACTTCTTCTGCATTTAAATAATTCGCAATTAGAGATGCTGAATAGTTAGAGCCATTTCTTCCTAAGGTGGTAGTTTCATTTTGTTTGTTCAATGAAATGAATCCGGTTATAATTGGAGTGCTCTTTTTGTTAAGAGATCGAAAGAAATCAATGGTTTTTTGTTCAGATATTGTATCATTAATAATTGCATTTCCATATGTATTATCAGTTTCTAAAAACAACCTGCTATCAACTGCAATACTCTTAAAACCGTTAGCACTCAATATCTCAGCAACTAATTGAGTGGCTAAAATTTCTCCTTGTGCCAGTACCAGATCTTTAACTTTCGAGCTATAATCTTTGGTTAGCCTTACACCTTGAAAAATTTCTTCTAGTAACTGAAATTCTTTTTTAAAATTAATGCTTGCAAGAGGTTCAACCTGATATGCTTTAAATTTCTTCCATTCATCTGCATAGTCATTTCCATTTTTTGCTTCATTTAAAAAAAACTCTAGCTGATCTGTAGTATTTCCTCTTGCAGAAAGCACTATATAAATTTCTTCTTTATTCCTTAGTTTATTTTGTAGAATCGAAATTACATTTTCGATACCTTTTCCGTTTTCCAGAGAATTACCTCCAAATTTTAATATTTTCATCCGTTTATTATTTATATACTTCCTCTTATACCAAATATATTTTGGTATTAATTAAAATATAGGTTTTAAAAATTTTGTGATTTGTTCGTGTTCTATTAAAAATGCATCATGTCCATCAACTGATTTTATTTCATGATATTCATTTATAACCTTACACTTATCAAGAATAGCTTTTGTTTTAATGTTTTCTTCCTTAACGAAAAACAAGTCTGTATTAACGGCTATCTGTATGACCTTAGATTTAATCGACTTAAATGTTTCTTCAATAGATATACGCTCTTCTGAAATGTCTATTGTTGTCAATAAATGATTCATCAATAAATAGGCATTTATTTTAAATCTGCTTTCGAGCTTTTTCCCGTGATGATTAAGCCAGGATTCTACGTTATACAAATCGTTATTTTCTGTTTTGGTCCTATTAAATTTCTTGGTAAATGATGCAGGTGTTCTATAAAATAGCATTGCCATTTTTCTTGCATCTTGCAGTGGTTGTTTAGAGTTTAATAAAATACTTTCTTGTATAGCATTATGCCCGATAATCCAATCACTTGACTTCCAATCTGAAGCAATAGGAATTAAATACTTGATATATTTAGGGAAAAGCGCAGCCATTTCCCAGGCAATACTACCACCTATAGAGCCTCCAATTGCAGCATATATACTCTCAACTTTTAATTCCTTTAAAACCAAATAGAAAAGCTTTGCAATATCTTTGGCAATGAAGTCTTTATAGTTTTTTATGAGGGTATTGTCGTAGCCGTTTCCCGGAATATTGAAAGCAATAACCGTGTACTTTTTAGTGTCGATTAGTTTATTGTCGCCTACAATATTTTTCCACCAGCCTTTTTCGTTACTGTTTAAATCCGAGTTTCCTGTTAAAGCATGATTAACCAAAACAACAGGTGCTGTATGCAACTCTTTGCCAAAAATCTGATAAGATATTTCCAATTCTTTGAACCGGACACCTCTAAAAGTTTTATAGTCTAATAAAGAATGAAACTTTAATTCACACATTATATTGAGTTTATAGCTTGTTCTAAGTCGTTTTTTAAATCTTCAATGTCCTCAAGACCAACAGATAACCTAATTAAATCCTTACTCACACCAGCGGAAAGCTGATCAGCCTCGGTTAGTTGTTGATGGGTGGTACTTGAAGGATGAATAATTAGTGATTTGGTATCTCCAATATTCGCTAAAAGAGAAAATATACGAGTAGAATCAGTTAATTTCTTACAAGCATCATAACCTCCTTCTAGGCCAAAAGTAACTATCCCACTTTGTCCTTTAGCTAAGTATTTTTTTGCAAGATCATTATATTTGCTGTTTTTTAAACCTGGATAATTTACCCATGCAACTTGTGTATGATTATCAAGCCATTGTGCAAGCTTAAGGGCATTTTTAGAATGCTGTTTTATTCTCACCTCCAGCGTTTCTAATCCTTGTATAATTTGAAAAGCATTGTATGGACTTAAAGCTCCACCAAAATCACGTAAACCCTCTAATCTTAATTTTACAATAAACGCAATTTCGCCTAGTGCATCAGAGTACTTTAAACCATGATACCCTTCTGATGGCTCTGTAAATTCAGGGAATTTACCATTTGCCCAATCAAAAGTACCGGCATCAATTACTACACCACCTAAGGAAGTTCCCTGACCGCCAATAAATTTCGTTAATGAATGAATGACGATGTTTGCTCCATATTTTATAGGGTTCAGCAAGGCTGGAGTCGCTACTGTATTATCAACTATTAAAGGTATTCCATTTGCTTTAGCTGTTTTTGCAATAGCTTCAATATCCAATACATCGAGTTTTGGGTTTCCAAGAGATTCTATAAAAATAGCTTTGGTATTTTCCTGAATAGAGCTTTCAAAATTCTCAACCTTATCGGGATTTACAAAAGAAGTTTCAATACCAAACCTAGGTAAAGTTACATTGAGTAAATTAAAAGTACCGCCATACAAACTGCTGGAAGCAACTATATGATCTCCAGATTTTAGAAGAGTTAAAAAAGTAGAAGAAATAGCTGCCGTACCTGATGCGAAAACTGCTGCACCAACACCACCTTCTACTGCTGATAAACGTTTTTCAAGAATATCGTTTGTTGGATTGTTTAGTCTTGTATAAATAAAACCAAATTCTTTTAAGCCAAATAAATTAGCTGCATGTTCTGTATCGTTAAATACGTATGAAGAAGTTTGATAAATTGGAACCGCTCTTGTTCCTTCAGTTAGTTTTGTATCGTGCCCTGCATGAAGAGCTTTTGTTTTTTGTGTTAGATTGTCCATTTTTTTTAATTTAAATTTTAGTCAAAAAAAGTCCCTTTAGTTACGTATTACCAAAGGGACTTAAAAATGATTTAGTTTTTTGTCTTTTCAATCTAGGTAATACGGTTGCATTATATGCATAAACATTTCCATTTGGATGTGAGCATACATTGTAGATTGGATTTTAGTCATTTTAGTCAAATTTTAGTCAAAAAAAAAGCCTTTGCAGTTGCAAAGGCTTTTTGTATATCTAGTTTTTTGTTTTTTATACAATAGTGTCCTTTGCGTAAATTTCTTTACACATCATAAAACACATCATATTTTTATTTTCTATTCTCATTTTGATGTTGCAAACATAATACTTTTTTTGTTATACAATTGGTTTTTGTTTTTTTAAATAAGAGATAACGGCAAGATAAAGTTTCGTTTTAATGAACTTTATCGGATGATAAGCAAAGGACGATGAAAAAAATGAAAAAATCAAGTGATTGTTGATATTTCATACAAAGGTGTTGAATCTTTTGTTTTTACATACTAGGTGAAATTAACCACTTCTAAAATCTCAATCAATTATCGTACTTTTGAAAAAATTAGAAAAATCAATGCCCATACTTCGTTTAAAAAGAATAAGCGTTTTATTCCAAACTATTATACTGCTTTTAGCAAGTCAAACTATTCTATTTGCGCAACAACCTGATCCGCTTCAGACAATTGATTACAAAGCACAAGAAATATGGGTCGATAGCTTGCTCAACCACATGACTATCCGTCAAAAAATCGGACAGCTTTTTATGGTCGCCACCTACTCAAACAAAGATAAAGCACACTCAGATTTTATCGAAAAAATGATTGACGATTACGAAATAGGAGGCTTGGTCTTTATGCAAGGAACTCCATTTAAACAGGCAAAACTTACTAATTCTTACCAATCCAAATCAAATATTCCTTTATTAATTGCTTTTGATGGCGAATGGGGATTAAATATGCGTATTGACAGTACTTATCGCTTTCCTTGGAACATGACTTTAGGTGCTATTCGCAATAACCAATTACTTGAAGAACTAGGGCATCGTATCGGCAAGCACCATAAAAGACTGGGAATTCACATAAATTTTGCTCCGGTTATTGACATCAATACCAATCCGAAAAACCCAATCATTGGTAATCGTTCGTACGGTGAAAACAAATACAATGTCACACAAAAAGCATTGGCTTTTACCAAAGGCTTACAAGCTGAAAATATTTTAGCTTGTGGAAAACACTTTCCCGGTCATGGAGATACGGCTATGGATTCTCACAAAACTTTACCTAGCATTTTGTTTGATGCAAAACGAATTGATTCTGTTGAGTTATATCCCTATAAAAAATTGATAGAAGCACATTTAGGTAGTGTGATGTCCGCTCATTTGAGCATTCCCAGCCTCGAAAAGAATACTCGTATTCCAAGCTCAATTTCTAAAAATATTATCACGGGTTTGCTTAAAGAAAAATTAGGTTTTAACGGATTGATTTTTACCGATGCCCTAAATATGAAAGGTGCCAGTAATTTTGCCAAAGCTGGTGAAATCGACCTCGCTGCTTTTTTAGCAGGAAATGATGTATTGCTTTTTCCGCAAGATGTTCCAAAAGCAATGGAACTCTTTTTAAAAGCCTATAATAAGAATCAACTTACTAAAAACCGTATCAATTTTTCTGTTCGTAAAATTCTTAAAGCGAAGTATTGGTCAAATCTCAACGAGTATCAACCTATTGATTTAGATTCTTTGTATTCAGATTTAAACACGATACATGATGCTGTTTTACATCGTAAATTAGTTGATGAGTCCATTACACTTATCAAAAAAACAGAGGTCTATCCTATTGTTGATCTTGAACAAAAAATTGCCTACTTGAAATTAGGAGATGCTGATGCAAATTATTTTGCAGAAATGCTTCAAAATTACACACAAATTGATGTATTGCAGGCTTCCAACCCAAAATTAAAAAATAAGCTTAAGAAATACAATCTTGTTATTATAGGATTTCATAAATCTAATGCACATCCATGGAAATCCTATAAATTTTCAGAAAGTGAATTGGCTTTGATTCGAGAGATTTCTAAGGACAATAAGGTAATTCTCAGTATCCTAGCGAGCCCTTATAGTTTGTTACAAATCTCTGATTTCAAGAATATAGAAGGAATTCTTGTGGGCTACCAAAATTCAAAAATTGCACAAGAACTAACTGCTCAAAAAATATTTGGAGCTTCAGAGACTAAAGGAAAACTACCTGTCAGTATCGGTGAGCATTTCCCCGAAGGATATGGTTTGTTTTCGCACAACTTAAAGCGATTGTCTTATGGTTTACCCGAAGAAGTCGGAATGAGTTCGCTACTGTTAAAACGAATTGACTCAATTGCAAACGAAGTAATCACTCAGGAAATGGCTCCCGGTTTACAAGTATTAATTGCTCGTAATTCTAAAGTAGTTTACCATAAAAGTTTTGGCTATTTCACCTCTGACAAAAAGCAAAAAGTTAAAAAAACAGCTATTTATGACCTAGCATCCATCACCAAAATTCTGGGAGCATTACCGCTAATAATGAAAGCCGAAGAAGAAGGGAAAATTGATTTAAACAACACCTTGGGTGCGTATTTACCCATTTTAAAAGGATCAAATAAAGACAGTATTAGTCTTAAAAAGGCTTTATCACATTTTGGACAAATCAAGGCTTGGATTCCCTACTATGTCAATACTTTAGATAGTATAACCAAAAAACCATTAACCACCTATTATCGTGATAAACCTTCAAAGGAATTCAACATTAAGATTACTGAAAAACTATTTTTACGAACTGATTATCAAGACACTATTTATCAACGTATCGCAATATCAGATTTACGTAAAAAACTTGGTTATAAATACAGCGGACTAATCTTTTACCTAGTAAAAGACTTTATTCATAAAACCTACAAAAAGGAAATGAATGAATTAGATGATCTGTGGTTTTATAAGCCTCTTGGCGCAAATAGTTTAACTTACAAACCCTTGGATAAATTTCCAAAAGAAAAAATAGTGCCTACTGAAATAGACGATTATTATAGACATAAATTAGTACAAGGAACTGTACACGATATGGGTGCCGCTATGATGGATGGTGTAAGTGGCAATGCAGGACTTTTCTCAAATGCAAACGATATTGCTAAAATGATGCAAATGTATTTACAAAAAGGGTTTTACGGTGGTAAACGTTATTTTCAATCCAAAACTATCGATAAATTTAATACGCGTTATTATGAAAAAGACTCTGTACGTCGTGGTTTAGGCTTTGACAAACCGCAGCTAAACCCAGATGTTCTAGCTACTTGTGATTGTGTTTCTGACAAAAGTTTTGGACATAGTGGTTTTACAGGTACTTATACTTGGGCAGATCCTGAAACGGGTTTGTTATATGTATTTCTATCTAATAGAGTCTATCCTAACATGAGTAATACAAAGTTAGTTCAAGAAAATATCCGAACAAAGATCCATCAAATAGCTGTAGATGCTATTATTGATTAGATTTTTATAATAAATTAGTCTATCCAATAAGTTGTTGCGTAAA
This sequence comes from Lutibacter sp., assembly GCA_030599055.1. Taxonomy (GTDB): domain Bacteria; phylum Bacteroidota; class Bacteroidia; order Flavobacteriales; family Flavobacteriaceae; genus DQTL01. The sequence continues at coordinate 2,118 of JAUVOS010000035.1, read as the reverse complement.
ACTAGCAATTTCATCAGTAAAGCAGTCGTTTATTAATAATTAAGGCTCTATAATGAGCATTTTGGGAGACCCGTATTTTTCTAGTTGCTTGTTTCTAACTACTTTTACAAATGTAATGAGAGCAATCAATATCCTTATATTACTTTTTATTTTAGGAATGCCTTTAAACATGCATTCTCAAAACAGACCTTACTCAATTGACCAACAAAGTATTTACAAAGACCAAATAACCGATGAATATGGTAAACCGCTATCAAGAATAAAGGTAAGTGTTAGAGGAAAAGGAGTTTATACCTATTCAGATTATGATGGTAATTTTAGTATCAAAGCGAGTTTTGGAGATGAAATTGTATTGAGTAAAGATGGACAGCTTATCAATTCGTATTTTCTAAACAATAGTCTTGACTATACCGTAGAAGACCAATCAGAAACTATCGGTAAAACAAAACCTCAAAAAAGCTATAAAAAAGTAACTAGTTCTAGTAGAAAAACTATTTCCTATCTAGATTCTGCTCAGTATTATTTAAAGAAAGACCCCTATAAAAGTATTGATTTTATTGAGCTACAACTACAAAGCAATAAACAAAATTCTAATGCTGAATTAATCAAAAGCTTTACTTTGCTCGGTGATAATTACGTGCAACTCAAGCAATATGATTTGGCTGTAAGCAATTATCAAACGGCTCTAAAAAACTCAAATGACATTGATTTGCAAATTAAACTGGCTAAAGCACTTGCGAAAAATGGACAGTTTATAATCAGCTCTACAAATTATAATGCACTTCTAAAAAAGAAGCTTTCTCCCTTTCAAAAAATTGTGATAAATGAGGGACTGGGAAACAATGCCTCGAAACAAGATCGTGTCAACAATGCCATATCTTATTATAAAGAAGCCTTGCAAATTGCTGATGAAAACTCCATAACTCCTAAAATATCAGGTCTTAATGCAAAAATTGCAGAGTTACTGGCTTCTAAAGGAAATAAAGCTGAATCCAACCAATACATTCAAAACACCTTACAAACAACATCATCTGGAGCAATCAGAAAACGTGCCGAAGCTCAAAATAGAGCTGCAGAAGTTTATCAATCAAATAGAGATTTTGACAGTGAAATTCAATTGCGAAAACAAACTTTAAACGAGTTAGAAGAAGCACAAATAAAAAGCATTGACATAGAAACAGAATACGAAACTAAAGATCAGCTAACTGCCTCTCAATTAAATTTGGATATTGGTCGTGCTTATATAGACAAAAAAGAATACAATAAGGCAATTCCCTATCTAGAAGAAAGTATCGCTAAAGCTGATGAAGCAGAAAATTTAGAAATTCAAAAGGATGCGCTACAAAAACTGTCTGAGCTCTATAAGAAAATTGGAAATTCAAAAAAAGCACTTAAAAACTATCAAGAATACGCACGTTTAGTCAATGAATTATACCGTCAAAAAGAAAAAGAAATCAAAGCCGCTACGACACTAAACAATGAGTTGCGTGACAAACAAAATCGCATCAATTCTTTAGAAAAAGACAGAGAATTGTCTGAGAGTCGCTACCAATTGTATCAAAGTGAGGAAAACTTAACTGTAGCCAATTACAAACGTCAAAAAATGCTTATCTACGGACTGATGTTGGGTTTACTGCTTTTGGCAATAGCTGTATTTTTTATGTATCGCAGTAACAAACAACGACGTTTAGCTAACAATTTGCTGGCTCTAAAATCACTTCGTTCGCAGATGAACCCACATTTTATTTTTAATGCACTAAACTCTGTAAATAGTTTTATTTCTCAGAATGACGAACGAACAGCCAATAGATATTTAACTGATTTTTCTACTTTGATGCGTAATGTACTCAACAATTCAGAAAAAGATTTTATTCCTCTTGCCGAAGAAATCGAACTCTTAAAACTATATTTACAATTGGAACATTCGCGTTTTAAAGATAAATTTGATTATGAAATTACGATAGACGAACAGTTAGCGATCGATGAATTTCAAATACCACCTATGTTGTTACAACCCTATGTAGAAAATGCGGTGTGGCACGGATTACGCTACAAAAAAAGTAAAGGAAAATTACAAATTGATTTTAAACAAAAAGATACCGAAACAATTAGCATCAG
>JAUVOS010000063.1 GCA_030599055.1 Lutibacter sp. | reverse complement strand
GTTGTTTATGATACACAGACAAAAGAAATCATTCCTACAACAATCGAAAATCAAAAAATAAAGAATAATGAACTTTCTTTTGCTGAAAGAAGAAATTTAGTAAAGTTAGAAAAAGAGGATAAAAAGAAAAAGATTATTGCAGCGGAAAAAATAGTTGAAAGAAAAAAAATTGAAAGAAAAAAAGAAGCGCAATTAGCAATTGTAAAAGCTCAAAAAATTATTGTCGAAAAAGAAAAAAGAGCACGTGAGACACATGCTCAAAAAATAGCTGAAACATTGCGTAAAGAAAAAGAATTAGCTAAAAAAGAAGAAAAGGAAAGAATAGAAGCTGAAATAGTAGCCCACGAAAAAGCGAAAGAAGAACAAAAACAAGCACAAGAATTAGCTGAACAAAAAGCGAAAGAAGCAAAAATCGAAGCCGAAAGACTAACACAAATTAAAAAAGAACAAGAATTACAAATAGAAGCTGAGCGTCTCGCCAAAGAAGAAGAGAAAGAGCAAAGAATTGAAGCCGAGAAACAAGCCGAAATAATTGCAAAAAGGGAAACTATTGAAAAAGAACGTCAAGCACGTATTGCGCAAGCGAAAGAAACTGCTGAAAGATTAAAAGAGGAAAAAGAAGCAGTTGAAATTGCCGAAAGAAAAAAAATAGATACTGAAATAATAGCTCAAGCAAAAGCCAAAGAAGAGCTAAAACAAGCACAAATACTAGCAGAACAAAAAGCCAAAGAAGCAGAAATAGAAACCAAAAGATTAGCTCAAATTAAAAAAGAACAAGAATTACAAATTGAAACGGAACGTCTCGCCAAAAAAGAAGAGGAAGAGCAAAGAATTGAAGCTGAGAAACAAAAAGTATTGCTAGCACAAAAGAATGCCATCGAAAAAGAACGTCAAGCGCGTATTACACAGGCGAAAGAAACTACTGAACGATTAAAAATAGAAAAAGAACTTGCTGAACAAAAAGCGGAACAAGAAATCCTTGAAACTGAAAGAATAGCACAAATTGAAAAAGAAAAACAACTACAAATAGAAACGGTCCTTGTTAGCAAAGAGCAGAAGGAAAATGAACAATTAAACACCGAAAGACTCGAAGTTTTAGAAGCACAAAAAGAAGCAATTGAAAAAAAGCGCCAAGAAAGGATTTCACAGGTTAAAAAAACATCAGAACGATTGAAGAGAGAAAGAGAGCTAGTGAAAAGAATTGAAAAAGAAAAACAATTACAAAAAGAAACAGAACTTCTAGCCAAAGAGCAAGAAGAAAAGAAAAGAATTGAAGCCGAAAAACAAGCACAATTAATCGCCCAAAATGAAGCGATAGAAAAAGAACGTCAAGAACGCATTGTACAAGCTCAGGAAACTGCTGAAAGATTAAGCAAAGAAAGAGAATTAGCAAAGGAAGTTGAAAAAGAAGAACAATTACTAAGAGAAACAGAACTTCTAGCCAAAGAGCAAGAAGAAAAGAAACGAATTGAAGCCGAAAAACAAGCACAATTAATCGCCCAAAATGAAGCGATAGAAAAAAAACAGCAAGAACGCATTGTACAAGCTCAAGAAACTACTGAAAGATTAAGCAAAGAAAGAGAGTTAGCAGAAAAAGTTGAAAAAGAAAAACAATTACAGAAAGAAACAGAACTTCTAGCTAAAGAGCAAGCTGAAAAGAAACGAATTGAAGCTGAAAAACAAGCGCAATTAATCGCTCAAGAAATAGCGATTGAAAAAGAACGTCAAGAACACATTATTACTCAAGCTCAAGAAACTACTGAAAGATTAAACAAAGAAAGAGAATTAGCAGAAAGTAAAGAAAAGGAAAAAATTGAAGCTGAAATAATAGCTCAAGAAAAGGCAATAGCAGAACAAAAAGCAAGAGAAATGCATTTAGAAACCGAGAAACTTGCACACGAAGAAAAGCTTAAACAACAAAATGCCGAAAGATGTTCAAGAAATATTAAAGGCATCGTCCTACAGAGTTTTAATAAGATACCTATCTCAAATGCAACAATAGATATCTATTACGATGGTCAAAACCTTGAATCTATTTTGACAGATGCAAAAGGTGAGTTTCAATTTTACAATGTAGATTGCGATACAAGATATACTTTAATCGGATTTAAAAAAGATTACAACAACATAGCAAAAGCTGATATTAATACTACAGAGTCACTAAACCAAATCACACTCCTTTTAGAACCAGATCCCGAAATCGTAGTAGCCAAACAAATCGTATTAGAAGAGCCAGCTGAAAAAGAAATAGCGATAGCAACTAAAGAAAAGGAAATTCTTGTTGAAAAGCCTATACAAAAAGTAAAACAAATAGTATCACCAAAAACACCTAAACAAGACACTCAAATAGCACAAGTATCCGAAGAACAAAATCAACCAAATACGAAAAAACCAAAAATTAGTACTCCGAAAATTATTGGAAAGAAAATACAACTTAATCCTATCTATTTCGATTTAGATGAGTGGTATCTTACGCTTGATGCGAGAAGAGAGTTAGATAAAATTATCGTAGTGATGGCTCAAAACAAAACCATGATAGTAGAATCAGGTTCTCATACGGATACACGAGGCTCCTTTGACTACAATCTAGAACTTTCAGAAAAAAGATCACAAGAAACTGTTGGCTACTTAGTTGCGAATGGTGTAGATTCCGACAGAATTTCAGGAAGAGGCTATGGAGAAAGCATTCCTATCAATCATTGTGTTGATGGTGTTAAGTGTTCTGATAGAGAACATCTAACAAACCGTAGAACTGAATTTATTATTCTGAAATATTAACCCCTATTATCCACAATAAAACAATTTTTTGCTCAATTGTTTAATTACATTATCAAATCATCATTTTATGTTAAAATATTTATGTACTTTCGCAAGTACTATGAAACTTAATTTAATTTTAAAATAAACAAACCCAATGAAGAGATTATTACTTTTAGGATTGATGTTAATAGGTGTAACATCGTTCGCACAAGAATTACCAACAAATCCAGAAACAGGAAAATGTTACGTACGTTGCAAAACTCCAGACCAATGGGAAAATCAAGATGTAACTATTGAAGTAAGCCCAGCTTACAAAAAATTAAAAGTTGTTCCCCCAGCGTATGGTAGCGAAACACAAACTGTTGTAGTACAAGATGCTTATAAAGAATTAAGTGTTGCTCCAGCAACATATGGAACAGAAACTTTTGATGTACAAGTTCAAGGTCCTGCTCAATCACTAAGAAAGGTTGCAGCATCTACTGATTATAGCAACACAAGTGTTCAAGTACAAGGACCAGGGCAATCACTACGTGTTGTTCCTGCTAAATATGCTACTGAAACTTTTGAAGTAGAAATTCAAGGTGCCGGACAAAAATTAGAAATAGTTCCTGCTAAATACGAAACAAGAACTGAAACTATTGTAGTTCAAGAAGCTAGTAGAAAATTAGTATCTGTTCCTGCTAAATATGAAACAAGAACTGAAACTATTATCGTTCAACCTGCGACAACAAGACTTCAAGTTGTTCCAGCTAAATATGAAACGCAAACAGAGACTCATATAGTACAAGGAGTTGGTCAAACAATGAAAGTAATTCCAGCTAAATGGGGAACTGAAACTTTAACGTATAGAAAAAGTGAATTTGGTTCAAAATTATCTATCATACCTGCTAAATTTTCAAGTAGTTCTGAAACTATTGAGACCAAAGCTGAATCTGCAAAATGGACAATGAGTGACAAAGCTCCTGATTGTGTATCAAATGATCCTAACGATTGTCGTTACTGGTGTTACAAAGCAATACCTGCTCAATTTGTTACCGTTAATACAACTCTTTTAGCGAATGATGCAATGACGAATAGAGTCCCTGGTTGTAACCAAAGTGGTGGTTCTGACCCTGATTGTGGACAAGCAACTTATACAAAGAAAATCATTGTGACTCCTGCAACAACTACAGTAGTTGATATTCCATCTGTAACAAAAACAATTAAGAAAACAGTGATGGTAACTCCTCCAACAACTACAGTTATTGACGTACCACAAGTAACCAAAACAGTTAAGAAAACGGTGATGGTAACTCCTCCAACAACTACAGTTATTGACATACCACAAGTAACCAAAACAGTTAAGAAAACTGTGATGGTAACTCCTCCAACAACAAGAGTTATTGAGATTCCAGCTATAAATAAAACTTTCACAAGAACTGTTATGGCTACACCTCCAACAACTTTAGTTACTGAGATTCCTGCTGTAGATAAAACTTTTAAAGTAACAAATATCTCAGCGGAAACTACTCAAATTATCGAAATACCAGGTGTGATGAAAACTTTCAAAAGAACAGTTATGACTACACCTCCGCAAGCAATTGCTAGAGATATCGATCAAAGAACAACTACTTTGAAACAAACTGTTTTAGCTAAAGATGCTTATGTAACTGAAGTTGATGTACCTGCTCAATATAAAACTGTTACTAAAGAAGTATTGGTTAAAAAAGGTGGTTTAACAACTTGGAAAGAAGTTGAATGTGAATTAGTTGAGTATTCTCCTCTTCCTATCAACTGGAATTTAGGTAGTGCTACTTTAACTGCTAAAGCTAGAGGATTGATAGATTCTCGCTTAATGCCTATATTGCAACAAGGAGTTGCAGTAGAAATTGCTTCGCATACTGATTCTCGTAGTTCTCATGAATTTAACCAAGACTTATCTGAAAGAAGAGCACAAGCTGTAGTTAATTACCTAATGGCAAAAGGGATAAACCCGAGCAAATTAGTAGCTAAAGGATATGGTGAAACTCGCTTGACAAACAGATGTTCTGATGGTGTTACGTGTACTGAAAGAGAACACTTAGCAAATCGTAGAACTGAATTTAGAGTAATCAATCAATAATTGATTCATATATATATCATAAAAAAAGGGAAGCAAAATGCTTCCCTTTTTTTTATGATTAATCTTAGATCTTATACCAATCAAATTTCAAAATGCCCTGTATAATTTCAAAATATTTTTTTGTTTTACAATATTCAAATTGTAAGCATAGCCATAGCTATGGTTAGAATTTTAAGTGAAGTAAAACGGAAAAAAATAAAGAAATTATCGGGTGTTTTGATGTTTAATTGGTATTAGAAAGATCTTATAAATTCAGAAACTAATCTACCTACTTTTTTTTCAGCTAATTTCGCTACTTTTTTTACTTCTTCATGAGAGACTTCTTCAACTTTTCCTTCGATTCCTAAATCGGTTATTACCGAAATGCCAAGTGCTGACATACCCATGTGTTTTGCTACAATTACTTCCGGAACAGTTGACATCCCAACAGCGTCGGCTCCAAGTCGTCGCACCATCCCATATTCGGCAGGTGTTTCAAAAGTAGGACCTTGTAGGGCTAAATAAATACCTTTTCGTAATTGGATACTTTGTTTTTTTGCAATATTTTCCATATGCGCCATCATATCTAAAGAATAAGGCTCGTGCATATCTACAAAGCGAGGACCAAATCTGGCATCATTAGCACCATGTAAAGGATGTTCTGGCATCATATTGATATGATCCGAAATTAACATTACATCTCCTGTTTTAAAATTAGGATTAACACCACCGGATGCATTCGATACAATGATGTTATCAATTCCCAAATATTTCATCACACGTACAGGAAACGTGGCTTCTTTTAGCGACCAACCTTCATAAAAATGAAAGCGACCTCGTAAAGCCAAAACCTTTTTTCCTTCAATTGCACCATAAATCAATTCTCCGTGATGTCCACTTACCGTTGATACGGGAAAATTGGGAATTTCCTCATAAGCTATACGAATACTAATATCGATATTGTCTGTAAAATTTCCTAAACCAGTACCCAGAATGATACCATAGTCTATATCAGTAAATCCTTTGTCTTTAAGAAATTTTACGGTTTCTTGTGTTTTCTCCCACATAATTTAAAATTAGTTTATCAAAATCCTTTTGATGGTTAATAAAAGTTGTCTCAATAGCCAGATAATACAAATTGTCCAAGCTGCTAAAGATACGAACATAATCTTTTTCTGTTGTTACAATAACTTTCTTTTTATTTGAAAATTGTTTGAATTCTTTTTCTATAGCACGTAAATCAGACTTACTGAAATGATGATGATCTTGAAAAGCTATATGTTTAAATTCAATACTTTTTGCATCCAAAAATTCTGATAAAGGTTTCGGATTAGCAATTCCTGTGATTAATAGAATACTATAATCTAACAAATCAGAAATAGTAATTTTTGCGTTTTCATTTTTAACAAAATCTGCATAAGATACTTTTGTAAAAAATATAGTTTGCTCAAGTGTTGGCTCTAACTTAACCGCTGTTTTATACTCTTGTTCTTCTGTTAAAGTATCCGGACACTTAGTAACAACAATAACTTGTGCCCTTTCAGCTCCTATTACATTTTCTCTTAAATTTCCAGATGGCAAATGTGTATCATCAACATACAAATCACTATAGGGAGTTAATAAAATATTGAATCCGGCCTTAATCTTTCGATGCTGAAAAGCATCATCTAATACAATGACATCAGGAGGATTCTTTAAAGCTTGTAGTTTTTGTATTCCGTTTGTTCTATCAGCATCTACAGCAATTATAATATCCGGAAATTGTCTAAAGAGTTGATAGGCTTCATCGCCAATCTCACTTGCATTCGAATTCAAATCTGCCAATATAAATCCGGAAGTCTTGCGTTTATATCCGCGACTTAAAACAGCTACTTTATACTGATCATTTAAAAGTCGAACCAAATAAGCTACTTGCGGTGTTTTACCCGTGCCCCCAATTCGAAGGTTTCCAACTAAAATAATTGGAATATCAAATTCTTTAGAGACCAACAGCTCTTTATCATAAAGCTTATTACGGGCTTTTGTAATACCTTCAAATAAAACACTTAGCGGATATAAAAGTTTTCTTTTTTTACTTGTCATTGTTGCGAATTTACGGAAATATATTTTATTTATCAGAAAATCCATTTCCCTTAAGTTACTCTTCACGTAACTACTCAGCCATGTTTATCTCGCGCAAAGAAATACGTAATCTTTTTCCTTTTTTTAGAAAATGGTATCAAGAGATACAAAGATGAATGCAAACCATTCATAAAACTTTATGTTCTTGTCTGTCTTTAGATTTGTAAAAAACAAGAGTAAAAAACCCTGCTTAGCGTCTTTGCGCCTTTGCGTGAAATACATTTTTAAAAACTCTTACGGGTGAATAGTTGCCTCTTCACTTACAATTTAAAAACTTTATATAAGCCATCAAAAAATAAATGTAAATTCGTAGTCTCAAAACAAATTATATATAAAATGAAACGAGCATGTCAAAACTTGACACATAAGGAGATGACTAATAGCGAACAGCATGTGTCACCTATAAAAAATAAAAATTTAGACACATGAAATATCTTTCCGACATTGAAATAGCCCAACAAACCAAAATGTTACCCATCGTAAAAATTGCTGAGAAATTAGGAATTGATGCTGATGATTTGGAATTGTATGGGAAATACAAAGCAAAACTTCCATTATCTTTAAGAGATGATAAAAAAATTGAAAAATCCAACCTAATTTTAGTAACCGCCATGACTCCTACTCCTTCCGGTGAAGGAAAAACAACCGTATCTATCGGTTTAAATGAAGGTTTAAATAAAATAGGTAAAAAGTCCATCGCCGTTATTAGAGAGCCTTCACTCGGCCCTGTCTTTGGAATAAAAGGAGGTGCTGCAGGTGGTGGTTATTCTCAAGTAGTACCCATGGAAGACATCAATTTGCACTTTACGGGCGATTTTTCCGCCATCGAAAAAGCAAATAATTTATTGTCTGCTCTAATCGACAACAACCTTCAAAGTAAAACAAAAAGTTTAAATATTGATTCGAGAAGTATCGATTGGAAGCGCGTTATGGATATGAATGACAGATCTTTGCGTGAATTAGTTATCGGGTTAGGAGGTTATGCAAACGGAGTGCCACGTCAAGAAGGTTTTAATATAACACCTGCATCAGAAATAATGGCAATATTGTGTATTGCAGAAGACTTTGAAGATTTAAAAACGAGATTAGCTGATATTTTTATAGGCTTTACTTACGATAAAAAGCCTATTTACTCACGTGATTTAAAAGCAGAAAATGCAATGGCTATTTTATTAAGAGATGCTGTAAAACCTAATTTAGTACAAACTCTTGAAGAAAATCCGGTTATTATTCACGGAGGACCCTTTGCCAATATTGCGCAAGGAACTAATTCAATTATCGGAACAAAAATGGGAATGTCATTAGCTGATTATGTAGTAACAGAAGCCGGGTTTGGTGCTGATTTAGGAGCAGAAAAGTTTTTTAATATAAAATGTGTTTCCGGTAATTTAAAACCAAAAGCTGTCGTTTTAGTCGCCACAATCAGAGCCTTACGACACCACGGAGGAGCATCAAGAGTCGAACGAAAAATACCCGATCTTGGTAAAGTAAAAATAGGTTTTGATAATCTGGAAAAACACATAGAAAACGTAAAAACATTTGGCATAACTCCCACAGTTGCCATCAATAAATTTCAATCAGATACGCAAGAGGAAATTGATTACGTTATAAAAACATGTAAGCAAATGGGAATTAATGCAGTGGTAGCTGAAGGTTGGGAAAAAGGAGGTAATGGCATGATCGAATTGGCAGAAACTATTGTCAAATGCATTGAAAAAGACCAAAACAAATTTATACCCTTGTATGATTGGAATACACCCATAATTGAAAAGATTGAAACCATTGCCAAAAAGATATATGGTGCGGAAGGTGTTGATTATTCAAAAATTGCAAAATCTCATTTAAAAATAATTAAAGATTTAGGTTTAGAACATTTACCAGTTTGTATGGCAAAAACTCAAAAATCACTATCCGATAACCCTCTGAGAATAGGACGCCCCACAGGTTTCCGTGTTTTTGTTCGTGAATTTGAAGTAGCCGCGGGCGCCGACTTTGTAATCCCTATCCTCGGAAAAATGATGCGTATGCCCGGACTTCCTCAAACACCAGCTTCTGAAAATATGTTTATCGATAAAGATGGGAAAATTTCAGGTTTGTCATAAAATATTATTGTTGTCCGATAAAGATAAAAGACCGCTTACTTCGACTCCGCTCAATACAAGTCGCTCAAAGATAAAAGAGAAAAGACTGCCTAGTTAATCAGCAGCAAATATGTCATTTACACAAATATATTTCGTGTGATAGCATAATTTAGAGAATTTCGTGTGAAAATTGATTAGCACGATGTCAAATTTATTAAAACTTTCACTCCCCTTATTCTCAGGTGAAACAGGTTTTTTTATTTTTTACAACCTGATAAGTATCTCAAATGGTAACTACTCAGCCATGTTTATTTCACGTAAAGAATACGCAAAGTCTTTAAAACTATTATATTATGCAAGGCTCGCAAAGAAATGAATGCTTCGCATTTATAAAACTTTGCGTTCTTGGCGTATTAAAAATCAACCTAATTTCTTTGCGAGCTTTGTGTGAGAGACATTTTAAAAACCCTTACGGGTGAATAGTTACCTCAAATGAGATATTCTTAAAAAAACTAACATAAATCATGTGCTATTTCTTTCATTATTACTACTTTTATGCCTCCAATAATCATAAATTTATAAACGATGAAAGTATACGATAACAAACACATTAAAAATATTGCTTTTGTAGGGGCGCACCATAGCGGAAAAACAACCCTTGCTGAAACGATGCTTTTTGAGGCTGGACTACTGAATCGTCGTGGAAGTGTTGAAGATAAGAATACTGTTTCTGACTTTCACGACATTGAAAAAGAACGCCAGAATACTATATTTGCTACACCACTTCATACTGAGTGGCGCAATTATAAAATAAACATCATTGACACACCTGGTTTAGACGATTTTATAGGTGAAATAGCTTCTACCATGTGTGTTGCTGACACCATTCTTATGGTAATTAATGCACAACACGGTGCTGAAGTAGGAACTGAAATTATTTGGAACTATGTAGATCGTTTTTCCAAACCTTCTTTGTTTGCTGTCAATCAAATTGACCATGAAAAAGCCGATTTTGACAAAAGTTTTAACAGTATTGTTGAACTTGTTGGTAAAAATGCAATTAAAATTCAATACCCCATAAAAGTTGACGGTGCACAATGTATTATTGATGTACTAAAAATGAAAATGTACAAATTTGGTCCAGAAGGAGGAAAACCTGAAAAATTTGATATACCAGACGACCAAAAGGAAATTGCGGATAAACTTCACAATGATCTAGTTGAAAAAGCTGCTGAAAATGATGAGGAATTAATGGAATTATTCTTTGATAAAGGCACTTTAAATGAAGATGAGATGCGAGAAGGTATCAAAAAGGGAATGTTAAACCATGAATTATTTCCAGTTTTCTGTATCTCAGCAATAAACGATATGGGTAGTGGACGTTTAATGGGTTTTATTGATAATGTGGCGCCAAGTGCCATCGAATTAAAAGAAGAGCAAAGTGTTGAAGGAGAAACCATTTCACGTACTGAATCACCGACCACTCTTTTTGTATTTAAAACATTAAATGATCCAAGTTTAGGTAAAATCACATTTTTCAAAGTAAAAGCAGGAGAATTAAACCAAGGCTCAAAGTTAGTCAATTCTCGTACTGGTGATACTGAAACGATCAATCAGCTTTTTATAATGGAAGGGAAAGATCGTGTACAAGTTGAAAAATTAAGCGCCGGTGATATAGGTGCTACTTTAAAACTTAAAATAACCGAAACTAACGATACATTATATACTGATGGTTCTCCATTGACTATAAAACCCATTAAGTATCCTGTACCACGCATTAATAAAGCAATAAATGCCATTGAAGGGAAAGATGAAGAAAAATTACATGAGGCTTTACGTAAGCTTCACAGTCAAGATCCAACTTGTGTAATAGAATATTCTAAAGAACTCAAACAACATATTTTAGGTTGTCAAGGTGAATTACACCTTCAAGTAATTGATTGGTTATTAAAAAACGTTTACGGTGTAAATGCCAAATACGAACAACCCAGAGTTGCCTATCGTGAGACAATTCAGCGCTCTGCTACAACGAGCTATCGCCATAAAAAACAATCAGGTGGTGCTGGACAATTTGGTGAGGTACATATAAAAATCGAACCTTATAAAGAAGGAATGGCAGATCCAGAAGGATTTAATGTTCGCGGAACAGAAGTTATAGATTTAGATTGGGGAGGGAAATTGGTTTTTGTTAATTGTATTGTCGGTGGAGCCATTGATACACGCTACTTACCAGCTGTAATGAAAGGAGTTTTAGAAGTAATGGAAGAAGGACCTCTAACCGGTTCGTATGCCCGTGATATTCGTGTTATGTTATTCGATGGTAAAATGCATCAAGTTGATTCTAATGATTTGTCTTTTAGATTAGCAGGAGCACACGCCTTTAAAGAAGCTTTCTTGAATGCCAGTCCAAAATTAATGGAACCTATTCAAGATCTTGTCGTAAAAATGCCCGAAGAAATGATGGGTAACGTAATGACAGACCTTCAAGCGCGTCGTGCCATTGTCATGGGTATGGAAGGAGAAGGAAAGTATCAAACAATCATTGCTAAAGTACCACTTGCAGAGATGTATAAATACTCAACTTCCCTACGCTCCTTAACACAAGGACGTGGATCGTTTATAGCTACTTTTGACACCTTCCAAGCTGTTCCAACTAATGTTCAAAGTGAACTGATTAAAAAACGTGCAGCTGATAAAGCAGAGGATTAAATAAAATTTTTAGCATAAAAAAAGGGAATGTTTTTAAAAACATTCCCTTTTTTATTGTTTAGAATTCTAAAAACTATGGGTCAAGTATAAAAGTTGGGGATTATTTCTTAAAAGTTATGAGTCTATATTGACTTTATCATATAATTCATCTAACTTTGTAACACGTTATATACGTCAATATCATAAAAATG
>JAUVOS010000186.1 GCA_030599055.1 Lutibacter sp. | reverse complement strand
TCTAAGGTATTTGTTGTGGTAGGTCCGGGAATAAACCGAAAAATACCGCCACCTCCATTGTTTATTAAAACAATTCTAAAATTCTTAGGAATGTAGTTGTTCCACAAAGCATTACTATCGTAGAAAAAACTCAAATCCCCTGAAATAAGTAGGGTCTGCTTTTTACTTGCTACGGCTAATCCAACAGCAGTTGATGTACTGCCATCAATACCACTAGTTCCTCTATTACAGCTTACTTGTTGTGATTTTAACCACGAAAATAACTGCGAATACCGTATAATAGAACTATTCGAAAATTGAATATTTAATTGCTTTGGTAAAAAATCTCGTAATAATTGAAACACTTTAAGATCTGAAAATGAAATATTTGCTAAATAGGCTTCGTGTTTTAACTCTCTTTGTTTTTTAGCTGCTAACCACAAGTTTTTGTAAGCGCTCTCTTTGGTTTTTGACAAAAAGAAAAATTGACTAAAAAAGAGTGTTATACTTACCGAAAAATGATGTGTTAAACAATGATAGGTATCCATAGCATCATTTGTAGCAACATGCCAATGATGTTTTGGTGGATTTATTCTAAGTAATTCCTTTATTTTTTTAGAAACAACCATGCCACCAAATGTGAGTAGAATATCTGGTTGATATTCTTTGAAATCATCATTTGAAAAAGGAAAAACTAGTTTATCAATACAATTAATAAAATCGTCATTATGTACATTCGAAGTCGTTTCAGTCAGAACAATAACTGAGGAATCTTTGGCTATATGATTTAATTGTGTTTGAAGCATTTCATCGGGTGCATGCACACCGAGAATTATCATTTTTTTAGCAGCTTTATTCCAAATAGTTGCATAGTTCTGTAATTCATCTACATTTAGTGGAATTTCAGTTAATAATGAATCCGGAACATGTGTTTCTATCCAACTATTCTTGTCAACCGAAACAGTCTTGGTCGTTTCATACAAGGGTTCAGAAAAGGGAACATTAATATGAATAGGAGTTTTGTGCTTCCCTAATTCTTTAAAAACCTTTTTTAATAAAGTATCATTTTCTGTTGTGTTTTCCTCAGATAAATTAGCCGAAAATTGGATATGATTTTGAAAGACATTCTTTTGGCGAATTGTTTGCCCATCACCAATATCAATTAAGTGTTTGGGTCTATCAGCTGAAATCACAATTAAAGGAATAGTGCTGTAATATGCTTCGGCTATGGCGGGATAATAATTTAATAAGGCAGAACCCGAGCTACATACTAAGGCAACCGGTTTACGAGTCTGCCGTGCCATTCCTAAAGCAAAAAAAGCAGCAGAACGCTCATCGACAATGCTGTATTTTTTTATTGTATCGTATGCGTTTAACTCAATAATTAAAGGAGCATTACGAGAACCCGGAGAAATTATAACTTTGTCAATAACATAACCTGCAAGTACACTTACAAGCTGTTGGGCTACTAATTTGTTTGAATGTTTCAAGTTTTTAATTTTTTGATCTTTAGTGTATTAGAAACAAAATAGTAAAACTAAATCTTTGGTAATCACTATTCTTCCAAAGTGCGTATCCAATCTAACAATTTATTGTTATCCTCATCTGAAATAATTGCTTCCGGATGAAATTTTAAATACCCAACTAAAGGCATTTCACGAGACTCAATTACCTCTTCTAATTCTTCAATAATATGCTCCTTTTGATCCTTGTTATAAGTAATCCATTCATCAAAATTTATATGTTCCTTACCTTCTTTTACGTGCGAAGCTACGACCCAAGAAAAAGGAACTATTTCGTGATACCAGTCGTAATTAGTGTTGTTCGAATGACAATCATTACAAGAACGATCCAAAATTGATTGAATATTTTCAGGTACAGTAACTTCTGTTTGAATTCCATTTTTTGAAACTTGCTCGCTACTATTTTTATTGGGACGTATAAACTGTATCAATACAATTAGCAATATTAAGTATAAAAAAAACTTCTTCATTTTATAAGTTTATATGCAGCAAATATATTGTTTTTGACTTTAGCAGATTAATTATTCGATAGATATTGTATTTTTGTTTTCAAATAAACTACTCCGAGGTAGAACCATCGAAGTTTTAAAATGAGTTTGCTTTGCAAACCATACCCCGACCCAAAGGGTCGGAG
The DNA here is from genome assembly GCA_030599055.1 of Lutibacter sp. Lineage (GTDB taxonomy): Bacteria > Bacteroidota > Bacteroidia > Flavobacteriales > Flavobacteriaceae > DQTL01. Next base: position 2,741 of record JAUVOS010000186.1, on the reverse strand, counting down.
TATTAAACCAATTGGGCTTTCGCCCCGCGAATAAATATTGATGAACAAAATCGTTTTTGCAACAAACAATCCAAATAAGTTGACTGAAGTACGTGCTTTAATTCCGCAATGGGAGATAATAAGTCTCACTGATATTGGGTGTTTTGAGGATATTCCTGAAACCGAAGACACTCTTGAAGGAAACGCACAACTCAAAGCAGATTATATTACAAAAAACTACGGATATGATTGCTTTGCCGATGATACCGGCTTGGAAGTAGCTATTTTAAATGGCGCTCCAGGTGTTTACTCAGCTCGATACGCAGGAAACCAAGCTGATGGAGAAAAGAACATCCAGAAACTCCTTTTTAATCTAAAAAATAAAAAAAATAGAAAAGCACAATTTAGAACTGCTATCGCTTTAAATATCGATACAAAAAAGTATTTATTTGAAGGTATTTGTAAAGGCGAAATCTTGTCAACTAAAAAGGGAACCAGTGGCTTTGGATACGATCCTATATTCAAACCAAAAGGCATTGAAAAAAGCTTTGCCGAGATGAATCAAACAGAAAAAGGAATTATTAGCCATAGAGGGAAAGCGATACGGAAATTGATTGAATTTTTAAACAGAAACAAATAACTAAAGAATCAAGCAAAACAACAAACCATATTACCTAATTCTGATACTAATTTTTGTATTACTTCTAACTTGGATGCTAAACATCAGTTTGGGGTCCGTACGAATTCCTGTCAGTGAGGTAATAGACGGATTATTAGGACAGGATTTATCTAAAGAAACTTGGAAGCATATTCTATTCAATTATCGAATTCCAAAATCAATAACCGCGATTATAGCCGGTACAGGTTTGTCACTTTCCGGTTTATTGATGCAGACCTTATTTAGAAATCCCATGGCAGGACCTTCAGTATTAGGAATTACTTCTGGAGCAGGATTAGGAGTTGCATTGTTAATTATGGGAGCAGGTGTGTTTGGTGGTTTTGCAATCGATGGATTAAACCTTAATATCAGTATAATAATCGCAGCGACTCTCGGAGCATTTGTCGTTTTGCTCGCTATTTTATTTTTGAGTTATAGAATAAAAAACACCTTATCAATTTTGATTATCGGCTTGATGTTAGGTGCTTTAACAACATCAATTGTTAGTATATTAGCCTACTTTAGTAAAGCCGAAGAACTACAACAATACATGTTTTGGGGCTTTGGTAGTTTAGGACATCTTTCTAAAAACGAACTTCTTTTACTCTCCAGTATCGTTCTTGTTGGTATGCTGAGCATTGTCCCCTTATTAAAACCGCTAAACTCTTTGCTTCTTGGAGAAAATTATGCGCAAAATATGGGTGTTAATATCAAAAGATTAAAAAATATCGTCCTAATTATCACAGGTATCATCACAGGAATAATAACTGCTTTCGTCGGACCAATAGCATTTATAGGGCTAGCGGTTCCACATATAGCTCGTTTGGTTTTTAACACTTCCAATCATAAAATATTGGTTCCATCTGTAGTTATTCTGGGCGCCATTGTTTTACTAATTTGCGATAGTATAGCCCAGCTTCCTTTGAGTGAAAAAGTTATTCCTATCAATGCAGTTACCTCATTGTTTGGTGCACCTTTAGTCATTTGGTTACTCATCCGTAATAAAAATTATAGATTTTGAAATCAGATAAAAAAAATAGCATTCTTACAACCCAAAACCTCAGTATCGGTTATTCTAGTTTTGAAGTTGCTCATGACCTAAATTTAACAGCTCAAAAAGGAAAATTAATTAGTATTATCGGAAAAAATGGATCGGGGAAATCGACACTTATCCGCACACTTACACGCATACAAGATCCGCTAAAAGGATCCATTATATTAGGTCATAAAAACATAAACCACTACAAACAAAACAGATTAGCTCGTGAGTTTGCTTTAGTATTAACAGAAAAACTTCCAGAGAATTTACTTACTGTATCTGAGCTGATTGCTATGGGAAGACAAACCTATACAAACTGGTTGGATAAGTTGACCGAAACAGACAAAGAAAAAATAGACTTCGCCTTAGAAATGATGCAAGTGCGCCCTTTGTTAAATAAGAAATTCATCGAACTCTCAGATGGGCAACAGCAAAGAGTACTTATTGCCAAAGCAATTGCTCAAGATACACCTCTTATTTATTTAGATGAGCCAACCGCACATTTAGATGTTCACCATAGAATGGAAACCTTTTTATTACTAAAAGAATTGACACAGAAATATGATAAAACAATTCTTATGGCTACACATGAAATTGGTTTGTCGGTGCAAATGGCAGATGAATTATGGTTAGTTCATAATAAAGCTGTCCTTGTTGGGAGCCCTGAGCAGTTGATAGCTGACAATTCACTCGCTACTATTTTTAACTCGGATTTAATTCGTTTTAATCCAAAAACAAGTACCTTTGAATTTCGGTAAAGGTTAGAAGTTGGTAGTTTAAAACAATACGTTTAATAATGTAAAACGCGATACGCGATACGCGATACGCAATACGCGATACGCAATACGCAATACGCAATACGCGATACGCAAAAAGCCCAAAGCGTAAAGCATAAAGCGTAAAGCGCAAAAAGCCCACATATGAAAATAGCAATCGTCATATTGAATTGGAACGGAAGAAATTTGTTAGAAAAATTTCTCCCTGAGATTGTACGATATAGTCCTATGGAGTACACGGACATATATGTTGCTGACAATGCCTCTACAGATGATTCTATCGCATATA